>NZ_CAJZDT010000010.1:0-27604 GCF_915066115.1 uncultured Streptococcus sp.
CTAAAATAGGGCATTTTTCGTGTTATACTGTCTTTATTTCATAGTATAGGAGAAAATAAAATGAAAAAGATAATCTCACGCTACTACTTGTTTGTAGCTATTCTACTTGTCATTACTGACCAGTTCTTGATTCGTCTGCTCTTACACAGCGACCTTGCTGCTGGTCTATCTGACTTTGCCTATTATTTGTCGGATATGATGTTGAATTTTCTTGTGGTTCTGCTTGCTATTATTGTTATGGTTTGGTCAGGTAAATGGCAGAAAATCAACAGTAGAAAGTTTAAAGGCTCCTATCTTATCTATTCCTTCCTAGCTCTGCTTGCTTTTGTTGTTTGGAATTTCGTCACCTTTTTTCTTTTCCCACCTACTCGAAATGAAATTTCTTATCAACATGCTGCTCCTACTTTTACAGGAGCTACGGCATTTTTGATGTATTTTTTCTATCCTGTGATTGCAGGTCCCATTTTTGAAGACATGATTTATCGTGGATTAGTGATGACTGCTCTGGAAAAAGGAAAGAAATGGGGGCTAGATGTACTTGGTTCCGCTGTTTTATTTGGGGTCTCGCACATTAGTAATCACGGTTGGGTCTTGACAGACTTTGTCTTCTATATGGGTGGAGGTCTTATATTTGCAGTCTTATTTAGAATGACAAAGTCAATTTATTGGCCTATTGGACTGCATATAGTCTACAATGGCATTGGTCAAATTCTGCCCTTGTTGTTTTAGAGTTTCTGCCAATCATAAAAACAAAAGAACTGACTAGCTAAGTATTATAAATGAGACTGATTTCCCAGTCTTTTTTTATTTTGACTGTCTGTTACTAATTTTTGATCAATCCTTTGTTTCCTCAAAATTCAGAGAACAAATCTCAAAATGTAATCGGAAAATCCAAAGTTTGTCAATCATAGAGTTTTTTAGTATAGTAGAAATATGAAATTTACAAAAATAATCAGTAGTTTGCTTGCTCTTGGAGCTTTACTCATGATTTTACCAGCTTGCCAGAATATCAAAAAGACACAACTGGTTTTGTTTGAATCCCTTTCGTTCGGTATGTCTCCTAAATCCTTTGAAGAAGTATTGGGAAAGGCTAGCGAGGTGGAGGAAGAAGAGGAAACAGCCTATCGCGACACTTGGCGTGCAGAAGACCCATATTTCTATAAAACAGGTCGCCTTTTCTATCACTATGAGCAGATTACTTTGAAAGGCTATCCAGGCCGAGCGACCTTTACATTTTCAAAATCGCATCGTTTGGAAACAGTAGCGGCTTATTTTCCCGTTACCTCAAAAGCTGAGCAGCAAGCATTGCTCGATAACTTATCCCAGACTGTAAAAAAAGAGCTTGAAGAAGTCCCAGATTACCAGTCCATGACAACTGAGACAGTAGGCATCTATGATGAAGGTTATCGCTACAAGGTCAAGTTAAAAGGACAACAGTGGGAACACTGGGTTGATGTCTATCCAACAGAAAATAAATATGCTACAGAAACAGAAACCGATAAGTATGCTATCCGAGTGGATCAATTTCTCATGTATCCATGATGCTTCCTCTTCAGCACTTTTTCTGGCAATAGGTTTCGAATCCGAAACTTTTTTCTCTTCTTTGAATATGTTATAATAGTCCGTGCTGTGGCTGTGATGATGAACAGCCTCAATTGGAGAGAATATGAGGAGAAGGATGAAAGAAAAAGGATTTTGGGAGGGGGCGCAGGCAGCCATGCCAACGGCCCTTGGTTATGTCAGTATTGGCTTGGCCTGTGGGATTATTGGTGCGCCCTATGTGACACCTGTTGAGATGGGCTTGATGAGCCTCTTTGTTTATGCTGGAAGCGCCCAGTTTGCCATGCTGGCACTGATTGCGGTTCAAGCTCCTGTTGCAGCTATTGCTATGACGGTTTTTTTAATCAATTTGCGTCTCTTTTTGTTGAGTTTACACGCATCGACTTATTTCCGTCATACCAGTCTCTGGCAAAATATCGGTATGTCTAGTCTCTTGACGGATGAGACTTATGGCGTTTTGATGGGCGAGTTAGCCCATACAGACAAGGTCAATCCTATGTGGATGCACGGAAACAATCTCAACAGCTATGTGGCTTGGTTTGTGGGAACAGTTGTCGGAACGGCTCTGGGTGGCCTGCTACCAAATCCAGAAATCTTTGGATTAGATTTTGCCTTGGTTGGGATGTTCATCGGGATTTTTGCTTCGCAATTCCAGATTATGCAAAGACGGATTCCTGTCCGCAATCTGCTCATTATCCTAGCAGTTGTTGCGGTGTCCTTCTTTTTACTCTTGACAGTGGTGTCTCAGTCACTAGCTGTTCTGTTTGCGACGCTACTTGGTTGTAGCATGGGGGTGGTTTTAGATGGTCAGTAAGTATCTTTTATTAGCAGTTATTTTCTCTGGCTTGGTGACCTGGATTCCCCGTATGATTCCCTTCATCTTGGTCAAGTATAAGGGCCTGCCTGCAATCGTTGAGCGTTTTTTGAAGTTCTTGCCCGTTTCCATTATCTTTGCCTTGATTCTTTCAAGTGTAGTGACAGGCAAGGTTGGCAGTTTTCCTCAAATCAAATGGTTGGACTTTTTAGCAGTCTTTCCAACAGCTTGGGTAGCCTTTCGTTACCGCAATCTAGTCGGAACGGTTCTCTTTGGAGTTGTCCTGATTGCAGTCTTGCGTTTGGTCTTTTAATACTCTTCGAAAATCAAATTCAAACCACGTCAGCGTCGCCTTACCGTACTCAAGTACAGCTTGCGGCTAGCTTCCTAGTTTGCTCTTTGATTTTCATTGAGTATAAATTAGCCATAAAGAAAATCTATCACAGAGATAAATATTATATAATGGCATAATTACTTTTTTTCTGATAAGATAATAAGGTATTCTATTTTGGAGGAAATGACATGAAAAAAATCGTTAAATACTCATCTCTTGCTGCCCTAGGGCTTGTTGCTGCAGGTGTGTTAGCAGCTTGCTCAGGTGGTGCTAAGAAAGAAGGAGAAGCAGCTAGCAAGAAAGAAATTATCGTTGCAACTAATGCTACACCAAAACCATTCAACTATGAAGAAAATGGCGAATTGACTGGTTACGAAATTGAAGTGGTTCGCGCTATCTTTAAAGACTCTGACAAGTATGATGTCAAGTTTGAGAAGACAGAGTGGTCAGGAGTCTTTGCAGGACTTGATGCTGACCGTTACAATATGGCTGTTAGCAACATCAGCTACACTAAAGAACGTGCTGAAAAATACCTTTATGCAGCCCCAACTGCTAAAAACCCTAACGTTCTTGTAGTGAAAAAAGATGACCCTAGCATCAAATCGCTTGATGATATCGGTGGAAAATCAACAGAAGTTGTTCAAGGGACAACATCTGCTAAACAGCTAGAAGACTACAACAAACAACATTCAGATAATCCAACTGTCCTAAAGTATACTAAAGCGGACTTCCAACAAATCATGGGACGCTTGAGCGATGGCCAGTTTGACTACAAGATTTTTGATAAAATCGGTGTTGAAACAGTCATCAAAGACCAAGGTTTGGACAACTTGAAAGTTATTGAACTTCCAAGCGACCAACAACCTTACGTTTACCCACTTCTTGCTAAAGGTCAAGATGAGTTGAAATCATTTGTAGACAAACGTATCCAAGAACTCTACAAAGACGGAACGCTTGAAAAGTTGTCTAAACAATTCTTCGGAGACACTTACCTACCAGCAGAAGCTGATATTAAATAATTTTGTGAAATCATCCATTCTGCATAAGGTGGATGATTTCTCAGTTTTTAGGGATATAGTTTTAAACTATATATCTGACTACATAATAACAATTTGTGAAATCAAACAAATTGTGAGATACTAGTACGGTATTATTTTTAAGGAGAAAGAATCATGAAAATTAAAAAATGGCTTGGTGTAGCAGCCCTTGCTACAGTCGCAGGTTTGGCTCTTGCAGCTTGCGGAAACTCAGAAAAGAAAGCAGACAATGCAACAACTATCAAAATCGCAACTGTTAACCGTAGCGGTTCTGAAGAAAAACGTTGGGACAAAATCCAAGAATTGGTTAAAAAAGACGGTATCACTTTGGAATTTACAGAGTTCACAGACTACTCACAACCAAACAAAGCAACTGCTGATGGCGAAGTAGACTTGAACGCTTTCCAACACTATAACTTCTTGAACAACTGGAACAAAGAAAACGGAAAAGACCTTGTAGCGATTGCAGATACTTACATCTCTCCAATCCGCCTTTACTCAGGTTTGAATGGAAGTGACAACAAGTACACTAAAGTAGAAGACATCCCAGCAAACGGAGAAATCGCTGTACCGAACGATGCTACAAACGAAAGCCGTGCGCTTTACTTGCTTCAATCAGCTGGCTTGATTAAATTGGATGTTTCAGGAACTGCTCTTGCAACAGTTGCTAACATCAAAGAAAATCCAAAGAACTTGAAAATCACTGAATTGGACGCTAGCCAAACAGCTCGTTCATTGTCATCAGTTGACGCTGCCGTTGTAAACAATACCTTCGTTACAGAAGCAAAATTGGACTACAAGAAAGCACTCTTCAAAGAACAAGCTGATGAAAACTCAAAACAATGGTACAACATCATTGTTGCGAAAAAAGATTGGGAATCATCACCTAAGGCTGATGCTATCAAGAAAGTTGTTGCAGCTTACCATACAGATGAAGTGAAAAAAGTTATCGAAGAAACATCAGACGGTTTGGATCAACCAGTTTGGTAATAAGAAATAGGGAGGTGGGAGAGAAAATTCCACCTCTTGCTTTTGTATAGAGCATGGATTGTCAGGAAGAGTAGTTCATAGAAAGGTAGAGAGAATATGGTTTTTCCTAGCGAACAAGAACAGATTGAAAAATTTGAAAAGGATCATGTAGCCCAGCATTATTTTGAGGTTTTGCGTACCTTGATTTCTAAGAAATCGGTCTTTGCCCAACAGGTCGGACTTAAGGAAGTCGCCAATTATCTGGGTGAGATTTTCAAGCGTGTTGGGGCTGAAGTGGAGATTGATGAGACTTATACGGCGCCCTTTGTCATGGCGCATTTCAAGAGTTCACGTCCAGATGCCAAGACCTTGATTTTCTATAACCACTATGACACTGTGCCAGCGGACGGAGATCAGGTGTGGACAGAGGATCCCTTTACTCTTTCGGTCCGCAATGGCTTTATGTATGGGCGTGGGGTTGACGATGACAAGGGCCATATCACAGCTCGTTTGAGTGCTTTGAGAAAATATATGCAGCACCATGATGATTTGCCTGTCAATATCAGTTTTATCATGGAAGGAGCGGAGGAATCGGCTTCAACAGACCTAGATAAGTATCTGGAAAAACACGCAGACAAACTCCGTGGGGCGGATTTGTTGGTCTGGGAACAAGGAACTAAAAATGCCTTGGAACAGTTAGAAATTTCTGGCGGAAATAAGGGGATTGTGACCTTTGATGCCAAGGTAAAAAGTGCTGATGTGGATATCCACTCTAGTTATGGTGGGGTTGTGGAATCAGCTCCTTGGTATCTCCTTCAAGCCCTACAGTCTCTTCGCGCTGCAGATGGCCGTATCTTGGTTGAAGGTTTGTACGAAGAAGTACAAGAGCCAAACGAACGGGAATTGGCCTTGGTGGATACCTACGCTCAACGAAATCCAGGGGAAATCAGCCAGATTTATGGTTTGGAATTGCCTCTCTTACAAGAGGATCGTGCAGCCTTCCTAAAACGTTTCTTTTTTGAACCAGCCCTTAATATTGAAGGGATTCAGTCGGGTTATCAAGGGCAAGGGGTCAAAACGATTTTGCCAGCAGAAGCCAGTGCTAAGTTAGAAGTTCGTTTGGTTCCTGGCTTAGAACCGCATGATGTTCTGGAAAAAATTCGGAAACAGCTAGACAAAAATGGCTTTGATAAGGTAGAATTATACTATACCTTGGGAGAGATGAGCTATCGAAGCGATATGAGCGCACCAGCCATTCTCAATGTAATCGAGTTGGCCAAGAAATTCTATCCACAGGGCGTATCAGTCTTGCCGACGACAGCTGGGACAGGGCCTATGCATACGGTCTTTGATGCCCTAGAGGTACCTATGGTGGCCTTTGGTCTAGGAAATGCCAATAGCCGAGACCACGGTGGAGATGAAAATGTGCGAATCGCCGATTACTACACCCATATTGAATTAGTAGAGGAGCTGATTAGAAGCTATGAGTAGAGATATTATCAAGTTAGATCAGATCGATGTGACTTTTCACCAAAAGAAGAGAACCATCACAGCGGTCAAGGATGTGACCATTCACATCCAAGAAGGGGATATCTACGGAATCGTTGGATATTCTGGAGCAGGGAAATCAACCCTTGTACGGGTGATTAATCTCTTGCAAAAACCATCTGCAGGGAAAATCACCATTGACGATGATGTGATTTTTGATGGCAAGGTGACTTTGACGGCAGAACAGTTGCGTCGTAAACGTCAAGATATTGGGATGATTTTCCAGCATTTTAACCTGATGAGCCAAAAGACAGCAGAGGAGAATGTAGTCTTTGCCCTCAAACATTCTGGACTCAGCAAGGAAGAAAAGAAGGCTAAAGTAGCCAAGTTGTTGGACTTGGTTGGCTTGGCAGACCGTGCTGAAAACTACCCTTCACAACTATCTGGAGGGCAAAAACAGCGTGTAGCCATTGCGCGTGCCTTGGCAAATGATCCAAAAATCTTGATTTCAGATGAGTCAACTTCTGCCCTTGATCCTAAGACAACCAAGCAGATTTTGGCCTTGTTGCAAGATTTGAACCAAAAATTAGGCTTGACTGTTGTCTTGATTACGCATGAAATGCAGATTGTCAAAGACATTGCCAATCGTGTGGCAGTCATGCAGGATGGGCATTTGATTGAAGAGGGCAGCGTCCTTGAAATCTTCTCAGATCCTAAACAGCCTTTGACTCAAGACTTTATCTCAACAGCCACAGGCATTGATGAAGCTATGGTCAAAATTGAGAAGCAAGAAATCGTGGAACATCTGTCAGAAAACAGTCTCTTGGTGCAGCTCAAGTATGCGGGTGCTTCAACAGACGAGCCACTTTTGAATGAATTGTACAAGCATTACCAAGTAACAGCTAATATCCTCTATGGAAATATCGAAATCCTCGATGGTACTCCTGTTGGAGAATTGGTGGTGGTCTTGTCAGGTGAAAAAGCAGCGTTGGCAGGTGCCCAAGAAGCCATTCGTCAAGCAGGCGTACAGCTAAAAGTATTGAAGGGAGGACAGTAAGATGGAATCATTGATTCAAACCTATTTGCCAAATGTCTATAAGATGGGCTGGGCTGGTCAGGCAGGCTGGGGAACAGCCATCTACCTAACCCTCTATATGACAGTTCTTTCCTTCATCATCGGAGGTTTCTTGGGTCTAGTGGCGGGTCTTTTCCTTGTCTTGACAGCGCCGGGTGGTGTCTTGGAAAATAAGGTCGTCTTCTGGATTTTAGACAAGATTACCTCTATTTTCCGTGCGGTGCCATTTATCATTCTCTTGGCAGTCTTGTCACCCTTCTCACATCTAATCGTAGGAACAAGCATTGGTCCAAATGCGGCTATCGTACCCCTATCTTTTGCAGTCTTTGCCTTCTTTGCCCGTCAAGTACAGGTGGTATTGGCTGAGCTAGATGGTGGTGTCATTGAGGCAGCTCAAGCTAGCGGAGCGACCTTCTGGGATATCGTAGGTGTTTACCTATCAGAAGGCCTCCCAGATTTGATTCGTGTGACGACTGTGACCTTGATTTCACTTGTTGGTGAAACAGCTATGGCCGGTGCGGTTGGAGCTGGCGGTATCGGTAACGTAGCCATTGCTTATGGATTTAACCGCTACAATCACGATGTGACCATTTTGGCAACCATCATTATCATTTTGATCATCTTTGCAATCCAATTCTTGGGAGATTTCTTGACCAAGAAATTGAGCCATAAATAAAAAAGAGCTAGGCCATCTGTACATCAATTCATAGGAGTTGTCGTTATAGTCAAGACTTAAAATTCTCTGTACTAGTTGCTATCAACCGTTACTTTTAAGAGTAAGAGAGTTAAGAATTGTGGGGAGTCAATATGCAAAATCTGGGAGAAGTTTTTAAAGAATTGAGAAAGAGTCGGAATATATCTCTACAGGAGGCGACGGGAGGAGAGTTTACTTATTCCATGCTGAGCAAATTTGAGCGTGGAGAAGCAGACTTATCATCTATGAAATTGATTACTGCCTTAGATAACATCCACTCTGATTTGAACGAATTTATGTACTTGGTACGTGGTTTTTCTCAGAAACAGATTTTGGCTTTTCAAGAAAATCTCTGGGAACTATATGACAGAGAAGGGATTGATTCTCTCCAATCCTTGTATGAAGAGACGACTAAAAAGTACAGATCAAGTGCTAAAACAAGCTATCTTTTACAAATGATTCGTATCAAAAGCCTTCTTGTGTTTTTTGATTCAGAAATACGAGCAACGGATGAAGAACTGACTTTTCTCTATGACTATTTTTTTACTATTGATATCTGGGGAAATTATGAATTAGAACTATTTTCAACGATTTCTACTTTGTTCCCTCTGCCCCTCTATTTTAAATATTCTAGGGAGATGTTACAAAAGACGGATTTATTAGGCTCTTTACCTAGTAACAAAGTCGGTATTGACACCATTTTAATTAATGGACTCTTTAAAGCGATAGAGGAAAAGGATAAATTAAAAGCAGACTATTTTGTTTTTCAGATTGAAAAACGAGAATTGCCAGAATCTCAAGCTTATCTTAAAATCATTTATATGATTGCTAAAGGGTATTATGATACTATTTTTAATGTAAAAAATAAGGGTCTTGAAAAAATCCAGAGAGGCATTGCAATCTTACAAGATTTAGAATATGTAGATGGTGCAAGATATTATGAAAACTATTTTGCAAATCAGCTCTCAAATGAAGATTTGTAATATATTCTCATTACATCGATTGACGAAAAATAAATAGGCTTGTAGGTGGATTGATAATTAGTAGTTTCTAGGCTCTAGAGTTTCTATTTGCAGAAAAAATATATTACAAAAAAGTGGGGAGTCCCGCTTTTTTTGTTAGACTGGATTCAATAGAATACTCTTTGAAATGTGAGAAAGGCCTGTTATGAAACTATTCTTAAGACATCATTTATTTAGAATACTGACCTTATCAAGGTTTTTGAGCTCAAGTGGAGCTTATATTTATAATCTGGTATTTATCGTTTACGCTGCGAGTCTACCCTTTAAAAATATAGCTGTATTTATGGCGAATATAATTACGATTTTACCTTTCCTATTTACTTTTTATGTTGGGATTAAGGCTGATCATACTCGAAATAAAGCAGGAACAATTATCTGGGTTGGTTGTGTGCAAAGTCTACTATTTCTTTTGATTGCTAGTGTGATTCATGACCAGAACTTCGTAACGTTTGCTTTTATCTGTATGGTTAATATCTGTTCGGATATTTTATCAGATTATACAGCAGGCCTTCGTATGCCGATTATCCAGCATAATATTTCGGAAAATAAGCTCTATGAAGCTTATTCCTTTACTCAGTTTGTTTCCTATTTATCAAATCTAGGAGGTCAAGCCTTAGGAGTGTGGTTACTCACAACCAGCCATCAAAATTTTTCTTTTGTTGCAATTGTGAATGCTGGTTTCTTTTTGCTATCTTCTCTTATTTTGTTCAAAAATAGAAGAGAACTGACGCACTTGTCTGTAACGGTAGAGAATGAGTCGATTAGTTTACTTCAACAAGTTAAGGCAATCTATGCGGACATGGATGATATCTTTAGGCAGAGAGAAAGTAAATCATTGTTTAAAATGATCCTTGTCATTTTGGTAATGAATACTTTGGGAGGAGCTGTTGGAGGTATTTATCACTTTTACTTATTAGACCATACTATCTACCATCTCAGCTATGCTCAAGCCCTATTTTTAATTGAATGTGTCAGCTTGGGAGGAGCTATTCTTGGTAGCCTAACTCCCCATGATTATTTTGGAAAATTGTCGTTTTCAAGTTTGTTATCGCTCAATGCAATTCTGTTTGTCTTGCTTGCTACTGCTAATATTTTAGATTTTTCTCCTCTAGTAGGTGTTGCTTGCTTAGCTTTTGTCATGTATTTGATGTCGAAATCAATGCCTAAATTAGATACTCTGTTACTGTCTAATTTGAGCGCGGATGTATTAGCTCGAAGTAATAATCTCTTGAGTATGATTTTTTCCTTAACATTACCCTTGGGGATGTCTGTATTTTCCTTCTTAGCTTTACAAGATATCAGGATTTGTTGGTGGGTCTTTTTAGCAGGGAGTGTGATAGGGTTCATTTTATCGTTAGAAAAAAGAAGTTTTTCAGGTAAAAAATTTTAACCTAGAAAGCTCAGGATTACTAGAAAAATCTTCTTGACTAAGTCTTGAGTCATAAATAAAAAAGAGCCGCCTGGCTCTTTTTATTTATCAGATTTTCTGTGCAAATTTTTTACTCAAGGCTTGTCCAATCAAGGCACCAACTAGGGCTCCGATGATAATACTTACGATAAATAGAAGGACGGTTCCAGGGTTTGGTGCGACCATGATACGGTCGATATATTCTTGGGATTTTCCTCTTGCTAGAAGGGTTGCCATATAGGCTTTGGGAGCAATCCACATGAGTAAGATTGGGCCAGTTGAGCTAAAGGCGAAAATAATGAAAGAAAGCAAATTTTTTGTTTGGTCCTTGTATTTTCCTAAATGAGCTACTCCATCTGCTAGGAGGCCACAGATAATTCCAGGAAGGAAGGCACCGGCACCGTGTTTGCTCCCCAAGAAAAAGAGGGCGATGACAAGGCCGATAGTGGTAATGGCTCCAAAGCGCGGAACTTTTGCGACTAGAATCATATAGACGCTACCGCCGACAAGGGCAGTAAAGGCAGGTGCATAAAACATGTTTCCAGTTTGGTCAAGGAGATTGCCCAAAAGGACACCAATCCCCATGCAGAGGAAGTAAAGAACTGCAAAGAGCAGTGTAGTTAAGATAGATTTTTTCATGAATTGTCTCCTGATAATTTTCTCACAATTCTCATTGTACCACGGTTTGGTGGGATTGTAAATGGATAGTCTATGTTTTTGAAAACGCTTGAAATATGATATAATAGTTTCATAGTTATTTTTAGGGGGATATCATGGGTAGATTTTTAGACTTTGTCTTTAATCGTTTCTTTTTAGGGATGATTGCGACAGCCTTCTTTTGGCTATTAACCTTAGCAGGAGGGATTATTCTTGGTCTAGCGCCAGCTAGTGCCACCTTGATGAGCCTATATGCAGAACATGGTTATAGCTTTCGGGAATACAGTTTGAAGGAGGCTTGGTCTCTTTACAAGCAAAATTTTGTCTCAAGCAACCTGGTTTTCTATAGCTTTTTAGGGGTGGATCTAGTTTTAATCTATGGCTTGTATCTCTTGGTGCAATTGCCTCATCAAACCATCATTCATTTGATTGCTACCTTTTTGAATGTCCTAGTAGTCGCCCTGCTCTTTTTGGCCTATACAGTGTCTTTGAAATTACAAGTTTATTTTGACTTGTCCTATCGAAATAGCCTCAAACTATCCTTGATTGGCATCTTTATGAGCCTAGCAGCTGTGGCCAAGGTTCTCCTTGGGACAATGTTACTTGTGGCAATTGGTTACTATATGCCTGCTCTGCTCTTCTTTGTAGGAATTGGGATGTGGCATTTCTTTATCAGTGATATGTTGGAACCTGTCTATGAAAGCATCCATGAAAAATTGGCGACAAAATAGAATGAAGCAGTTTTGGCTACATACGCTTCTGAGAACCTACAGTTCAGTTATGATGATTATTATTGCGAGTTTTGCAATCTTACTCTCTTACGCTGACTGGGATTCACGGGAAAAGGAAG
Organism: uncultured Streptococcus sp.; assembly: GCF_915066115.1. Lineage (GTDB taxonomy): Bacteria > Bacillota > Bacilli > Lactobacillales > Streptococcaceae > Streptococcus. Next base: position 11,909 of record NZ_CAJZDT010000010.1, read on the forward strand.
CTCAAAGAGTAGCCCAACGTGTAACCACTCGAACAGTTGATGAGGTGGAGTATTATTATCGGGAGTCAGCCCAACTAGCGCAAGATTTAGTAGCCAATCAAGACCGGATACAAGGGGTTTATAAGTACTTTAGCCTGTCAACTTCTGAGTATTTTTATTGGCTGTTGGAGCATCAAGCAACTTCGTCAACTTCTATTTCTCTGTATGAAAATATTGATGATCTTTATGTCCAAAATGACTCTATAACGGGTGTTGCAATAGTCTTGCAGGATTTTAAAGAAGTTTATGTTTCAACCAGGGATAAAAGAAGTGGTCATGTCTTGCCAGCTGAAGCCTTTAAACCGGAGGCCAATAGTTTTGGCATTCCAGTTCTGGACCCAGCAACGGATCAATCTATAGGAGTGATTTACATCTCCTTGGATCCAGAAGTTTTATATCATGCCATTGACAATACCCGAGGTCATATTCCGATGGCTGTTACTGTGACATCACCATTTGATACGGAAATTTTTCATATTGGTGAGAGGGTCAATAGGGAACATGAGAACTGGTTTGTTGGTGTGACCTCTCATGGCTATCAGGTTCAGGTGGCAGTTCCCAAAAATTTTGTTTTACAAGGAACGGTGACCAGCTCTGCTTTGATTGTAGGCTTGAGCCTTCTCTTTATTGTCATTCTCTATCTGACGTTGAGGCAGACCTTTGCTAATTATCAAAAGCAGGTAGTGGATCTGGTGGATTCCATCCAAGCTATTGCCCAAGGGCAAGAAGGTCTTCGCATCGATACGCTTGAAAAGGATCAGGAATTGCTCTTAATCGCAGAGACCACTAATGATATGTTGGATCGCTTGGAAAAGAATATCCATGATATTTACCAGTTAGAGCTTAGTCAAAAAGATGCCAATATGCGGGCCTTGCAGGCGCAAATCAACCCTCACTTCATGTACAATACTCTGGAGTTCTTGCGTATGTACGCAGTCATGCAAAGTCAAGATGAGTTAGCAGATATCATTTATGAATTCAGTAGTCTCTTGCGTAACAATATTTCCGACGAAAGAGAGACTCTTCTCAAACAGGAATTAGAATTTTGTCGTAAATACAGCTATCTCTGCATGGTTCGCTATCCCAAGTCCATTGCCTATGGTTTCAAGATAGATCCAGAGTTAGAGAATATGAAGATTCCCAAGTTTACTTTGCAACCGCTAGTAGAAAATTATTTCGCGCATGGTGTTGACCACAGACGGACAGATAATGTGATTAGCATCAAGGCGCTTAAACAGGATGGTTTTGTGGAAATTTTAGTGGTAGATAATGGCCGTGGTATGTCGGCTGAAAAACTGACAAGTATTCGAGAAAAGTTAAGTCAGAGACATTTTGAACACCAAGCCAGTTACAGTGAACAAAAGCAGTCTATCGGGATTGTCAATGTCCATGAGCGTTTTGTGCTCTATTTTGGGGATCGCTATGCTATTACTATAGAGTCTGCAGAGCAAGCAGGTGTTCAGTATCGTATTACAATTCAAGATGAGTAGAAAGGGAGAAAATGTATAAAGTATTATTAGTAGATGATGAGTACATGGTGACAGAAGGTCTGAAACGTTTGATTCCCTTTGATAAGTGGGATATGGAGGTCGTCGCAACAGCCAGTCATGCCGATGAAGCCCTAGAATATGTTCAGGAAAATCTTGTTGATGTCATCATTTCAGATGTTAATATGCCCGACAAAACAGGGCTTGATATGATTCGGGAAATGAAAGAGATTTTACCAGATGCTGCCTATATCCTGCTCTCAGGTTATCAGGAGTTTGATTATGTCAAAAGAGCAATGAACCTTAGTGTGGTGGACTATCTGGTCAAACCTGTTGATAAGGTAGAGTTGGGAAATCTGCTGGAGAAGATTGCAGGTCAGCTCGGCGAGAGAGGGAAGAAAAGTCAGACCCTCAGTCAAGATTTAGACGAGGCTGGATTTGTTAGTTATCTAGGAGGTGAGGAGAATTGGTGGATAGGCCTAGCTAAGGAAAAACAAGGCTCCTTCACCATTCCCTACTATGTCTTGGGTCAAGACTGGCAGATTTTTATTTCTGATCAAGTCCTAGATGGTTTAGTCGTTACTCCCTTTGAAGCTCCTTATCAAGAACACTTTGAACGCTGGAAGCTGAATGCTGAGAAAGCCCTCTTTTACGGTTCTGTAAATCTAAAACAGTCTGAGAGTCTCTTTGCCTATTACGAACCGATTTATAGGGTTATCATTCAGGGAAATCTCAATCAAATCGTGGAAGAGTTGAACCTTTTGGAGAAGGTGGTTCTTGAAAATACGCCGCGTGTTCCGATTACCAAACAGCTTTTTATCCAGTTTGTCATGGATGTCTTCCATTTATTTGAGCATCTCAAAGCTGATGATTTGACGGATATTGTCAAAACGATTCATGCTATTCAAACCTTCGATGAATTGGTTCCTTATATCAAGGAAACTCTGACTCGATTCTTTGGACAATATCGGATGAATGAAAATGTGATTAGTGTGCTAGAAGTCATTGGGCGTGATTATCAGAAAGAACTTTCTCTCAAGGATATCAGTAAGGATCTCTTTATCAATCCTGTTTATCTGGGACAGTTGATTAAGCGTGAAACCAATTCGACCTTCGCAGAGTTACTAAATAAACAACGCATTAAGGCTGCCCAGCAGCTCTTGCTTTCAACTAGTGACAGTATTGAAGATATTTGTTATGCTGTTGGTTACAGTAATGTTGGATATTTCTATAAAGTGTTCCGAAAATTGTGCGGAAAATCGCCAAAAGCCTACCGAAAACAGGTGGAAACCACACTATAATATTTGTATCCCTTTACAAAAAGTGCTATAATATCGATAATAATATCAGGAGGTTCTATTATGAAAAAGAAACCAATCTATCTATGGGTATTACTGATTTTTTCAGCCTTACTCTCAGCAATGTCACTATTTGGAATCATATCTCCAGTACCTACTGCGGAGGGTATGAACAATCTAGAAACATCAGCATCAGGTGTTAATGCTACTTATGCTAAGGAGCTCGTTGCTTACACCATTAAGGTATCGGAGCATGGTCATTCTATCTTCAACATTCTCTTGGTTGTCTTATCTGTTATTCTGGTGGTTGTGTCTCTGGTTTTCCTTGTTCGTAAAAACATCCAATTGGCTAACTACACTTATCTTGCTTATGTCTTCGTTGCCATCGTTGGTTCTATCTACAACTTTATCGGCGTTCAGGATGCGGTTTCACTTTTTACAGACCCTAACATCCGTATGGGAGCGGAGCTTGGTGCCAAAGGTTCTGCTATTTTTGGGATCGTACTCAATGTTATCTTCCTAGCAATCGTCTTCTATAAAATGTGGCGTCAGCAAAAAGAATTGACAGAAACTCAAGAAGAGGAAGAACTTGCCTAAGAGTTGACAAAGCATAACTATCAAGATACAATCTTGGTAGTTATTTTTTATGATTTAAAAAAAGGAGGAGAACATGAAAAAAGTTTCCTTGGTCTACATCAGTCTGAGCGGAAATACGGAGAGTTTTGTGACGCGCTTGAAAGACTATCTCTTGTCCCAGTACGAGGGAATTGAGGTTCAAAAGATTCATATCAAGGATTTGGTCAAAGAAGGCCAAGATTTCTATGAAATGGACCATCCCTATGTTGCTTTTTTGCCGACTTACCTAGAAGGTGGGAATGGCGTGGATAACGGAGATGTCGAGATTTTGACGACACCAGTGGGAGATTTTATCGCCTATGGTGACAATGCTAGTAAGTGTTTTGGTGTGGTTGGTTCAGGAAATCGTAACTTTAATAACCAATACTGCCTGACAGCCAAGCAATACAGTCAACGTTTTGGTTTCCCTGTCTTGGCTGACTTTGAAATGCGAGGCATGCTGGAAGATATCAAACGTGTCGCAGCGATTATCGCAGATTTGTATGAATTGGAAAGTTAAGCTGAAACCAATCTTTCAATCATTAGAAGAAAGAACTTATTATATCCCCCTCTATAGCAAAGATGAAAATTACCTATAAAATTTTTAATATAAATGTTATTTGCTATAGTTGGAAGATAAAAATTATGCCCTAAAAAAACCGAGAAGCTTTCTTCTCGGTTTTTGATTATTTCAATTGATCTGTAATGTCTTTTGATAGCAACATTCCTAGATGATAAGTTTTATTGATGTAAGCAATGACATCATTGATATTTTCGGTTGTGTGAATTTTCTCTTTGATGTCAGACCTAAATGTTTCATCCTTTAAAAGTTGTTCTTGGTAGAGTTTTTGCAGTCTCTCCTTCTCGTACTTATTAAGCAGAAAAAGGAAAACCAAGCTAATCACAACGAGGATATAAGCATATTGGCTCATAGGATATCTCCCTGTATGATAAAGAAGTAGTAGTGAGTAGATTGAATTAGTGAGGCGCCTAACCAAATCACCATAGTTATGACGTCATGTTCTCTAAATCGATTATATTTAGGGGCCATGACTAGTGAAGCACCTAGCCAAATACCTGATAGGATTTGGCATTCGTTACTTAGACTACTTTACAATAAAGTGATTAAAAGATTACGACATGAGCCTAACCAAATCGATATTATTTGGTTAGGTGAATTAGTGAGGCGTTTAGGCAAGTGTCTCTGGTTACGACGTAAAGAAACATAAATCGATAATTTTTATGTGCCTTTACTAATGAAGCGCCTAGCCAAATACCTGATAGGATTTGACATTCGTTACTTAGACTGCTTTGCAATCAAGTGATTTAAAAAATTACGACATGAGCCTAACCAAATCGATATTATTTGGTTAGGTGAATTAGTGAAGTAGTTAGCTAGTCCGCATATAAGCGTCTAGCGTCTAGCAATTAGGAGCTTTAGTTCCAATAACTTTAAGGTTACGACGTTTTAGGACATAAATCGATCATATTTATGTCCTAAAACTAGTGAAGCGCCTAGCCAAAGTCCGAATAGGATTTGGCGTTAGTTACTTAGATTGCTCCGCAATCAAGTAACTTTGGCGATTTACATCTTCTCTGGCGCATCTACTCCAAGCAAGCGAAGGGCTTCTTTGAGAACGACTGCGGTTGCGTAGCTGAGGGCTAGACGGCTGTCGCGCTCAGGATTTTCGTCTAGGATACGTGTATGTGCATAGTATTTGTTAAAGGCTTGAGCCAGGCTAATTGCAAATTTAGCAATGATAGAAGGTTCAAAGTTATCCGCCGCACGGTTGATAATACGTGGGAAGTCTTGGATGAGTTTGATGATTTCCCAACTTTCAGCATCATTCAAGCTATAGTTACCAGCTGTTTCTGGTTTGAAGTCTGCTTTACGTAAGATAGATTGGATACGAGCGTAGGCATATTGAACATAAGGGCCAGTTTCCCCCTCGAAGGATACCATAGCTTCTAGGTCGAAGTCGTATCCATTTGTACGGTCGGTTTTGAGGTCATAGAATTTAATGGCTCCAACCCCAACAGCATGCGCTACTTGGTCTTTGTTTTCCAATTCAGGATTTTTAGCCTCGATTTGGGCTTTGGCACGACTAACGGCCTCTGCAACAGTAGGCTCTAGCAAGATGACATTCCCTTTACGAGTAGAGAGTTTTTTTCCTTCTTTTGTAACTAAACCAAAAGGAACGTGAGTAATATCGTTACTCCAGTCGTAGCCCATCTCTTGCAAGACGGCTTTGAGCTGTTTAAAGTGGGCAGATTGTTCTTGGCCAACGACATAGATAGATTTGGCAAATTGGTATTCATTTTTACGGTAAAGGGCTGCAGCCAAGTCACGTGTGATATAGAGAGTTGCACCATCGGATTTCTTGATGAGGGCTGGATGTTCAATTCCATATTTCTCAAGGTTGACAACTTGGGCACCTTCTGATTCAACAAGAAGGCCTTTTTCAGAAAGAATGTCTACAACTGCATCCATCTTATCGTTGTAGAAGGCTTCTCCATTGTAGCTGTCAAATTCAACCTTCAGTTCATTGTAAAGGCGGTTAAATTCCACTAAACTTTCATCACGGAACCATTGCCAAAGAGCGAGAGCTTCCTCGTCTCCATTTTCAAGTTTACGGAACCATTCGCGTGCTTCTTCATCCAAGCTAGGGTCATTTTCAGCTTCAGCGTTGATGCGGACATAGAGTTTAAGAAGTTCATCGATTGGATGAGCTTTTACAGCTTCTTCGTCGCCCCATTTTTTGTAGGCAACAATCAACATCCCAAACTGTTTACCCCAGTCTCCCAAATGGTTGACCTTGACGGTTTGATAACCGATTTTTTGGAAAATATGTGACAAGCTATCTCCGATAACAGTTGAACGTAGATGACCAATAGAAAATGGTTTAGCGATATTAGGACTAGACATGTCGATCACAACATTTTCTTGCTTGCCAATATGTTGGTCAGCATAGTGTTCTTTTTGAGTGATAACAGCTTGCAATAATTGAGCAGAAATGGCAGATTTATCAAGGAAAAAGTTAACGTAAGGTCCTGTTGCGACAACCTTTTCAAAGGCTTGGCTGTTAATTTTTTCAGCCAGTTCAGCAGCAATCATTTGAGGTGCTTTACGTTCGACTTTTGCAAGAGAAAAAGCAGGGAAAGCGATGTCTCCCATTTCTGAGTTTTTAGGGGTTTCCAGTAAATTTAAAATAGCCTCTTGGTCCAGGCTATCAATGACGCTAGCCAACTCGCTAGCAATCAATTCTTTTGTATTCATTAAGAGCTCCTTTTTGGACTTTTCTACTATTTTATCACAATTTTAAAGAAAGAAGAAAAAATTTTTGAAATCTCCTGTTTTTTTGGTATAATATAGTTATAAAATTAGTTATAAATATGCATATAAGAGGATTTTATGAGAAAAAGAGATCGTCATCAGTTAATAAAAAAAATGATTACTGAGGAGAAATTAAGTACACAAAAAGAAATTCAAGATCGGTTGGAGGCGCACAATGTTTTTGTAACGCAGACAACCCTGTCTCGTGATTTGCGCGAAATCGGCTTGACCAAGGTCAAGAAAAATGATATGGTGTATTATGTACTAGCAAATGAGACAGAAAAGATTGATTTGGTGGAATTTTTGTCTCATCATTTAGAAGGTGTTGCAAGAGCAGAGTTTACCTTGGTGCTTCATACCAAACTGGGAGAAGCCTCTGTTTTGGCAAATATTGTAGATGCAAACAAGGATGAATGGATTTTAGGAACAGTTGCTGGTGCCAATACCTTATTGGTTATTTGTCGAGACCAGCACGTTGCCAAACTCATGGAAGATCGTTTGCTAGATTTGATGAAAGATAAGTAAGGTCTTGGGAGTTGCTCTCAAGACTTATTTTTGACAAGGAGAGACGGAAAATGGCGACAGAAAAGCTATCACCCGGTATGCAACAGTATGTGGATATTAAAAAGCAATATCCAGATGCTTTTTTGCTCTTTCGGATGGGTGATTTTTATGAATTGTTTTATGAGGATGCGGTTAATGCTGCGCAGATTCTGGAAATTTCCTTAACGAGTCGCAACAAGAATGCGGACAATCCGATTCCAATGGCGGGGGTTCCCTATCATTCTGCCCAACAGTATATCGATGTCTTGATTGAGCAGGGCTATAAGGTAGCCATTGCTGAACAGATGGAAGATCCGAAACAAGCAGTTGGGGTTGTTAAACGAGAGGTTGTTCAGGTTATTACGCCAGGGACAGTGGTCGATAGCAGTAAGCCGGACAGTCAGAACAATTTCTTGGTTGCCATAGACCGTGCTGGCAATCAATTTGGCCTAGCTTATATGGATCTGGTGACTGGTGACTTTTATGTGACAGGTCTTTTGGATTTCACGCTGGTTTGTGGGGAAATCCGTAATCTCAAGGCGCGAGAAGTGGTGCTGGGCTATGACTTGTCTGAGGAAGAAGAACAAATCCTTAGTCGTCAGATGAATCTGGTACTTTCCTATGAAAAAGTAGGCTTTGAAGACCTTCATTTACTGGATTCACGACTGGCAGCTGTGGAGCAAGCAGCAGCTAGTAAGCTCCTCCAGTATGTTCACCGGACTCAGATGCGGGAATTGAACCACCTCAAACCAGTTATCCGCTATGAAATCAAAGATTTCTTACAGATGGATTATGCGACCAAGGCTAGTCTGGATTTAGTTGAGAATGCCCGTTCAGGTAAGAAGCAAGGCAGTCTTTTCTGGCTTTTGGATGAAACCAAAACAGCTATGGGCATGCGTCTCTTGCGTTCTTGGATTCACCGTCCCTTGATTGATAAGGAGCGAATCGTTCAACGTCAAGAGGTGGTGCAGGTCTTTCTTGACCACTTCTTTGAGCGTAGTGATTTGACAGACAGTCTCAAGGGAGTTTATGATATCGAGCGCTTGGCTAGTCGTGTTTCTTTTGGCAAAACCAATCCCAAGGATCTCTTGCAGTTGGCGACCACCTTGTCCAGTGTGCCACGGATTCGTGCGATTTTAGAAGGAATGGAGCAACCTGCTCTAGCCTATCTCATCGAACAACTGGATGGAATCCCTGAGTTGGAGAGCTTGATTAGTGCTGCCATTGCTCCTGAAGCTCCTCATGTGATTACGGAAGGTGGCATTATCCGTACGGGATTTGATGAGACCTTAGACAAGTACCGTCGTGTGCTCAGAGAAGGGACTAGCTGGATTGCTGAGATTGAGGCTAAGGAGCGGGAAAACTCTGGCATCAGCACGCTTAAGATTGACTACAATAAAAAGGACGGCTACTATTTCCATGTGACCAATTCGCAACTGGGAAATGTGCCATCCCACTTTTTCCGCAAGGCAACGTTGAAAAACTCAGAACGCTTTGGTACCGAGGAATTAGCCCGTATCGAGGGAGATATGCTGGAGGCGCGTGAGAAGTCAGCCAACCTAGAGTACGAAATTTTTATGCGTATTCGTGAAGAAGTCAGCAAGTACATCCAGCGTTTGCAGGCTCTAGCTCAAGGAATTGCGACGGTTGATGTCTTACAGAGTCTAGCAGTTGTGGCTGAAACCCAGCATTTGATTCGACCTGAGTTTGGTGACGATTCACAAATCGATATCCAGAAAGGGCGCCATGCTGTCGTTGAAAAGGTCATGGGGGCTCAGACCTATATTCCAAATACGATTCAGATGGCAGAAGATACCAGTATTCAACTGATTACAGGGCCAAACATGAGTGGGAAGTCAACCTACATGCGTCAGTTAGCCATGACGGCGGTGATGGCCCAGCTGGGTTCTTATGTGCCAGCAGAAAGCGCCCATTTGCCGATTTTTGATGCGATTTTTACCCGTATCGGAGCAGCCGATGATTTGGTTTCAGGTCAGTCAACCTTTATGGTGGAGATGATGGAGGCCAATAATGCCATTTCGCATGCAACCAAGGATTCATTGATTCTCTTTGATGAGTTAGGTCGGGGAACTGCTACTTATGACGGGATGGCTCTTGCCCAGTCCATCATTGAATACATCCATGAGCATATCGGAGCCAAGACCCTATTTGCGACCCACTACCATGAATTGACCAGTCTAGAGTCTAGCTTGGAACATTTGGTCAATGTCCATGTGGCAACCTTGGAGCAGGATGGACAAGTCACCTTCCTTCATAAGATTGAACCAGGCCCAGCTGATAAATCCTACGGTATTCATGTTGCTAAGATTGCTGGTTTGCCAGCAGACCTCCTAGCAAGGGCGGATAAGATTTTGACCCAACTGGAGAGTCAGGGCACAGAGAGTCCGGCTCCCATGAGACAAACAAGTGCTGTCACTGAACAAATTTCACTCTTTGACGCGCCAGTAGAGCATCCTATCCTGGAAGAATTAGCTAAATTGGATATTTACAACATGACGCCCATGCAGGCCATGAATGTCTTGGTTGAGTTAAAACAGAAACTATAAAAATAATCCCACTCATGCATTTGTGAGTGGGATTATTGCTCTTACTTTCTATGCTCCAAGAGTTGATTGATGTGGTCTACTTTTCTAGCTTCTCTTTTATAGAGAATAGCCCAAATGATGAGGTAGACAATCGCAAACTCGATAATGAGCTGGAGATAGAAGATCCAGTGGAAGGGGAACCAACCAGCCAGAGTTGCTAGTGGGACAAAGCCAGCCAGCATGAGGAAAAAATGGGTCAGAGTGGCACGAAGCATGCTCCAGTCACGGCTGAATAAGCGGTTGCCAAAGTTGAAGAGCATACCTATAGCTGCCCAGATCAGTGTGCAGTAGAGCAAGACCAAGGCACCGTGAACCTGATGTTGAGCCATCACTTGTCCGATCAGAGATTCAGGACTCAGTGGTGCGTAGGTATTTGGTGCATAAATGAATGAAAAGATGATAGAGAGGATGAGGCCGATGAGGACACCAGCAGCTGCGTCGTGAAAGATTTGTTTTTTCATAGTTCTAATTTCTCCTTGATGGTTTTTAGGTAACGGCGTGAAGAGTAGGTGAAGCTTTCATTCTTCAAGAAAATTTCAACTAGACCGTTGGGGGTGAGCTTGAGGTGAGAGATGGAGTCGATATTGATGATTTCTGACTGGGAAATTTGGATAAAATTGCTTGGCAAGAGTTCAAGAACCTGATAGAGCCGTAAATCAACGCTGTATGTCTGAGATGCAGTTTCTGCTAGAACCTTTCGATTTTCTATATAGAAGCGCTGAATCTTGCCAATTTCAACTAGATAGACCTGATCTTCGATTTTCCCTTTGATTTTTTCTTTTTGATCCAGATTTTCTGCGAACTCGATGACTTTTTGAACTTTTTCGGTCTCTTGAGGCGCTTGGACAATTAGTTTTTCCTCCTCGTAAGTTTCACTAATTTGTAGTTCTACTTTCATAAATTTCTCTCCTTTTCAGTTATACAAGGTTGTGATCACTTCCTGTATATTTTTATTAAACACTATTTTATAGCCTATGGCAAGAGACTTTGTCTATGTGGAGGGATTTGGCTTCTATGTGGTGGAACTTTTCTGTCCTATCTGAAATATGGTATAATAGCACTAATCAATTGCTAGGAAAATAGATACAGAAAGGGGCTGAAAAATGTCTCATATTATTGAATTGCCAGAGGTGTTGGCAAACCAGATCGCGGCAGGAGAGGTCATCGAACGTCCTGCCAGTGTGGTTAAAGAGTTGGTAGAAAATGCTATTGACGCGGACTCTAGTCAGATTATCATTGAGATTGAGGAAGCTGGTCTCAAGAAGATTCAAATCACAGATAATGGTCATGGAATTGCCCACGATGAGGTGGAATTGGCCCTGCGCCGCCATGCGACCAGTAAGATAAAAAATCAAGCAGACCTCTTTCGAATTCGGACGCTTGGTTTTCGTGGTGAAGCCCTGCCCTCTATCGCTTCTGTTAGTGTTCTGACTCTGTTAACGGCGGTGGATGGTGCAAGTCATGGGACTAAGTTAGTCGCGCGTGGAGGAGAAGTAGAAGAAGTCATCCCAGCGACTAGTCCTGTGGGAACCAAGGTTTGTGTGGAGGACCTCTTTTTCAACACGCCTGCCCGCCTCAAGTATATGAAGAGCCAGCAAGCGGAGCTGTCTCATATCATTGATATCGTCAACCGTCTGGGCTTGGCCCATCCTGAGATTTCTTTTAGCTTGATTAGTGATGGCAAGGAAATGACGCGGACAGCAGGGACTGGTCAACTACGTCAAGCCATTGCGGGAATTTATGGTTTAGCCAGTGCCAAGAAGATGATTGAAATTGAGAACTCTGACTTAGATTTCGAAATTTCAGGTTTTGTATCCTTGCCTGAGTTAACCCGAGCCAACCGCAACTATATCAGCCTCTTCATCAATGGCCGTTATATCAAGAACTTCCTGCTCAATCGTGCAATTCTAGACGGCTATGGCAGTAAGCTCATGGTAGGCCGTTTTCCACTGGCTGTCATTCACATCCATATAGACCCTTATCTAGCGGATGTCAATGTGCATCCGACTAAGCAAGAGGTGCGGATTTCCAAGGAAAAAGAACTAATGACGCTGGTTTCAGAAGCTATTGCAAACAGTCTCAGGGAACAAACCTTGATACCAGATGCCTTGGAAAATCTTGCCAAATCGACCGTGCGCAATCGTGAGAAGGCGGAGCAAACTATTCTCCCACTCAAAGAAAATACGCTCTACTATGAGAAAACTGAGCCGACAAGACCTAGTCAAGTTGAGGTGGCTGATTATCAGGTTGAATTAACTGAGGAAGGTAGGGACCTAACCCTATTTGCCAAGGAAACCTTGGACCAATTGACCAAGCCAGCAAAATTGCATTTTGCAGAGAGAAAGCCAGCTAATTATGACCAATTAGACCATCCAGAGCTAGATTTAGCTAGTCTCGATAAGGCCTATGACAAGCTGGAGCGAGAAGAATCATCCAGCTTCCCAGAGTTGGAATTTTTCGGCCAGATGCACGGGACTTATCTCTTTGCCCAAGGGAGAGATGGGCTCTATATCATAGACCAGCATGCGGCTCAGGAACGGGTCAAGTATGAGGAATATCGTGAAAGCATTGGCGATGTTGACCAAAGTCAACAACAACTCCTAGTGCCCTATATCTTTGAATTTCCAGCGGATGATGCCCTTCGTCTCAAGGAAAGAATGGCACTTTTGGAGGAAGTTGGGGTCTTTCTAGCAGAGTACGGAGAAAATCAATTTATCCTGCGTGAACATCCTATTTGGATGGCAGAAGAAGAGATTGAATCAGGCATCTATGAAATGTGCGACATGCTCCTCTTGACCAAGGAGGTTTCTATCAAGAAATACCGGGCAGAGCTGGCTATCATGATGTCCTGCAAACGGTCTATCAAGGCCAACCATCGTATCGATGACCACTCAGCTAGACAGCTGCTCTATCAGCTTTCTCAATGTGACAATCCCTATAACTGTCCCCACGGACGTCCTGTTTTGGTGCATTTCACCAAGTCGGATATGGAAAAAATGTTCCGTCGCATTCAGGAAAATCATACTAGCCTGCGGGAGTTGGGGAAATACTAAACTGTATAGAAGATCAAACAGCCCTAGTCATCGAACTAGAGCTGTTTTGAATTTTTGAGCTGAACTTGTGTTCCAGCAAGCAAATCAGCTGGATGACGTTTGTCCTTGCGAAGCAGTCCCATCAGCAGAAAGATCAAGAAGAGAATCCCTGCTGAAGTTGACAAGAAAATTGACAGAGCATCTGCTTGATAAGCACTACGAATAGCTCCCATATGTCCCAACTGCCAAGGGAAAAACTTGATAGCAGAGCGCAAAAGGCTGTGGGAAAGGCTCCTATGCTTGTAAATCAGCTGTAAACCTGCCCAACGCTTGCCAAAACTTCCTTTTCTATAGTCGAGCCAAGCAAAGATGATAGTTAGGGGCAGAACCGAGCTAGAAAAAGCCAGAAGTTGGCTCTGGGCTTCAGTGAATACAGGAATGCCCCCTAGAACCAGATTATAAAAGCCCATAGCTAGTAAAAATAAAGAAATGAGGTAGCCCGAGATAAAGAGCCAGTCTCCAATCAGCTCTTTCAGACGAGTTTTGATAGGTATGGGATTGTCAGTTTTTAGTTTCATCTTTAGCACCTTCTTTCTTAAAATCATCAAGGCCTATAACCTTGTCCAGATACTTTTGCTTAATCTTTAGCGCCTTGTTAATAGCAATTGCAGAAGCGATTAAGAGAACGAAGGTTAGCCAGATCCAAGCAGTGAAATCGGCTGGGAAACTAGAACCGGCTAAAAAGAGATAGATAGCCAGAGCTAAGACGAAAATATAAATCACTTGCCAGAGGCCAAAGGATTTAACTTCTTTATAGTATTTATCCTTATCTTCCTCCAAAATCACTGCCGTGGAACCTTTTTCAAAGTTTTCATCCAGTAAGAGATAGTCAGTTGTTACTTGAAAAATCTTGCTTAATTCAATGATTTTTTCGATTTCAGGAAGTACTTGTCCAGACTCCCATTTGGAGATGCTTTGCCGAGAAACATTGATTTGTTCTGCTAGCTTTTCTTGGGACCAACCTTTTTCCTTTCTGAGTTCAAATAGTTTTTCTGCGAGTATCATTATTCTATCCTCCTTTTTCTACTTCTATCCTAACAATTTTTACTTATAATGAGAATACAATCTCCTGTACTATTTGTCAACCAGAGGTTGCACTTTTTGTTGCAGTCTGTCTTGGGGAAATATGGTATACTAGATAGGCAAAATAAGGGAGAAAAAATTATGTACGAATATCTTAAAGGAATCATTACCAAAATCACTGCTAAATACATTGTTCTTGAAGTCAACGGTATCGGTTATATCCTGCATGTGGCCAATCCATATGCCTACTCAGGGCAGGTTAATCAAGAAGCTCAAATTTATGTGCACCAGGTCGTGCGTGAGGATGCCCATCTACTTTATGGATTTCGCTCAGAAGATGAGAAAAAGCTTTTTCTCAGTCTGATTTCGGTTTCTGGGATCGGTCCTGTATCAGCTCTTGCTATTATCGCTGCCGATGACAATGCTGGCTTGGTTCAAGCCATCGAAACCAAGAACATCACCTACTTGACCAAGTTTCCTAAAATTGGCAAGAAAACAGCCCAGCAGATGGTGCTGGACTTGGAAGGCAAGGTAGTCGTGGCTAGTGATGACCTTCCTGCTAAGGTGGCAGTGCAAGCTAGCGCTGAAAATCAAGAATTGGAAGAAGCTATGGAGGCCATGTTGGCACTGGGCTACAAGGCAACCGAGCTCAAGAAAATCAAGAAATTCTTTGAAGGAACGACAGATACAGCTGAGAACTATATCAAGTCGGCCCTTAAAATGTTGGTCAAATAGGAGCAGAGCATGACAAAACGTTGTTCGTGGGTCAAGATGACCAATCCTCTCTATATCGCCTATCATGATGAGGAGTGGGGCCAGCCCCTCCATGATGACCAAGCATTGTTTGAGTTATTGTGCATGGAAACCTATCAGGCAGGCCTGTCTTGGGAAACGGTGCTCAACAAACGCCAAGCTTTCCGAGAATCCTTTTATGGTTATCAAATTCAAGCAGTCGCAGAAATGACTGACTACGAATTGGAAGCCTTGTTGGAGAATCCAGCCATCATCAGAAATAGAGCCAAGATTTTTGCTACACGCGCTAACGCCCAAGCCTTTTTACAAGTACAGAAAACCTTTGGCTCTTTTGATGCCTATCTCTGGTCCTTTGTTGAGAGGAAAACCATCGTGAATGATGTTCCTGACTATCACCTAGCACCTGCTAAAACAGCCTTGTCTGAAAAATTAGCTAAAGATCTAAAAAAACAAGGTTTCAAGTTCACAGGCCCAGTTGCCGTTTTATCTTTTCTACAAGCAGCAGGTTTGATTGACGACCACGAGAATGATTGTCAATGGAAGGGGAATTAAGTGATGTCTAACAAAAATAAGGGAATTCTGATTTTTGCGATTCTCTATACAGTTCTCTTTGTATTTGATGGAGTTAAATTGCTGGCTTTCTTGATGCCATCTGCTATTGCAAATTATCTAGTTTATGTAGTACTAGCTCTATATGGCTCTTTCTTGTTTAAGGATAGATTGATCAAACAATGGAATGAGATTAGAAAGACTAAAAGGAAATTCTTCTTTGGCGTCTTAACAGGATGGCTCTTTCTCTTTCTGATGACTTTTGTCTTTGAATTTGTATCAGAGATGTTGAAGCAGTTTTTGGCGCTAGACGGACAAGGTCTAAATCAGTCTAATATTCAAAGCACCTTTCAAGAG
>NZ_CAJZDT010000011.1:0-26024 GCF_915066115.1 uncultured Streptococcus sp.
GCGTGTTTTATCTTCTGCCAACCGGTAAGCATTGAACCGTTATTGCTTAAATAATACCAATTGCCGTCTTCATAAGTCCAGCCTGTCTTTACAGCATAATTATTATCAAAATAATAAGTTCTCTTTTCAGCAGATGGAGTATATTGTTCACCGTATACTTTTCCTGTATTTTCAGACGTTTTTGCCTCTAGTACTTGTTTATCTGTTTGTTCTAGCAAAGCACCATCTTGTCCAAAATAGTACCACTTCTGTTGAAGGCCAATTTCTAAGACTGGACGATTATTAAATAAATTATCACGATAACCTGTTCCATGAATTTCTACGTATTGCCAACCGACAACCATCTCTCCTCTATCACCAAAATAGTAAGTTTTACCGTCTATTTTATGCCAATAGATTGCTTTATGATCATCTTTTACATAATATTTTCTATTATCCTTATCAACAAATTGGCCACCTGTGGTATCCGCAAATACAGCATTTGTAGCTAGCAAACCAAAGAAAAATGTTGCTAGTGCGACTTGCATCATTTTTTTCAAAAGCTTCATTTGTATCTCCTCCAAGATTAAATCCACTCACCAGATGAAGCAAAGTTATAAACTTTACCATCGATAGTTTGGCTACCTGTAACCATTGCTCCATTTGAATTGAGATAATACCAGTTTCCATTGACTTGGAACCAACCTGTCTTCATATCGCCATTACTTGCATTGAGGTAGTACCAAGTTGAGCCGTCTTTCACCCAACCAGTTGCCATAGCTCCTGATGAACGGAGATAGTACCACTTGTTACCAAGGTATTGCCAGCCTGTTTTCATATCGCCATTTTCAGCATCTAAATAGTACCAAGTTGAGCCTTCCTGATACCAGCCAGTTGCCATAGCTCCTGATGAACGGAGGTAGTACCACTTGTTACCAAGATATTGCCAACCTATTTGCATTGCAGCAGTTGTTGGATCGAGATAGTACCAAGTTGAGTTATCATTGGTCCAGCCACGCACTAGTTCCCCAACAGTCAATCTATTGATACGAGCATCGAAGCCACCATCCTTCTGTAAATAATACCAGTGTCCCTCATCATGAACCCAACCAGTTTTTAAAGTGTGATAGCTACGCTGATCTTCAAAATAATAGACTCGTTTCTCTGCTGGACTATCATATTGTTCCCCATGATGTTTGTTGGTATTTGTAGCAGTTTTTGCTTCTAAAACTTGCTTACCAACAAATTCTTGTAGTACCCCATCTTGACCAAAGTAAAACCAATCTGGTCTAAAAGCAATATCTTGCCTTAGAGAAGAACCAATCGTAACCCCTTCGTGTGGAGCAGGTATATATTGCCAGCCGACAACCATCTCTCCAGATAAAGGATCAAAATAATAGTACTTACCATCAATCACTCGCCAGTAGGTTTCTTTGAGTTCCCCCTTCTTGTAGTAGGTTCTACCATTTTCTTGGACGAATTTCCAACCTTCTGAACTAGCATCATCCGCCAATACTGCACTTGTTGCTAGCAAACCGAAGAAAAAGGCTGATAATGCGATTTGCATCAATTTTTTTATTATTTTCATTAGACGTATCCTCCATAACTGATTATAGCAAAGACCAAACTACATATCAATATATAGAACATCCCTCAAAAAAAGCAGTTACAAAACTGCAACTGCTTTCTATTCTTGCATGGTGTAACCGACACCACGCACGGTTTTAATGTAGCTTTTTTGACCTTTTACATCAAGCTTGCTACGTAGATAACGGATATAGACATCCACGATATTGGTTTCAGTCGCACTTTCATACTTCCAGACACTTCCCAACAACTGCTCACGAGTCAGAACTTTCTTGCTTCCCATAAGAGTAACCAAAAGGTCATACTCACGACGAGTCAGAGCAATCATTTCCTCGCCACGATAAACGGTATGATGCTCCACATCCATACGCAGATTTCGGTAAGACGTTGGAACCTTCATATGACTACAGTGTTGGTCGATAAAGTCCCGACCACGGAAAATCGCTGAAATACGAGCTACCAGATTATCAATGATTACTGGCTTATAGATGCAAGAAACGGCAAAGCGTTGGATTGTCTCAAGCTGGTCTTGCAATTCTTCACGATGGTCCAAAACCATGATGACTGAGGCTGGCTTAGTCCGACTCAGCTTGTCTGCAAAATCCTGGGCTGTCATATCCCCCAGACGAGCATTCAATAAAATCAAGTCATAGTCTGTCTGAAGAGCCATGGAGAGGGCTTTTTGCCCCTCCTCAACCTGATCGACTCGGTATTGCTCTTTTTGGAGTTCCAAACTTAAAAAATGAGCTAGATTTCTTTCTTTCTCAAGTAATAAAATCCGTTTCCCCATGGCAGACCTACTTATTTTTCGTCATACCAAGAGTAGTGGAATGTTCCTTCTTTGTCTTTACGTTGGTAAGTGTGGGCACCAAAGTAGTCACGTTGCGCTTGGATCAAGTTAGCTGGAAGGTCAGCTGAACGGTAGCTATCAAAGTAAGTAATAGCTGCTGAGAATGTTGGCACTGGTACACCAGCTTGAACAGCAAGAGCTACGATATCACGCACTGCTTGTTGGTACTTAGCAGTAACATCCAAGAAGTACTCATCCAAAAGAAGGTTAGCAAGATCTGCATCACGGTTGTAAGCATCTGTAATCTTTTGCAAGAAACGAGAACGGATGATACAGCCATCACGCCAGATAGATGCGATGTCTGCAAATGGCAAGTTCCAGTTGTTTTCTTTAGAAGCTACACGCAATTGCGCAAAACCTTGTGCGTATGAAATGATTTTTGAGAAGTAAAGGGCTTGACGGATTTTTTCAATCAACTCAGCCTTATCTCCTTCGAATTTGAAGGCAGCTGGTTTTGGAAGGACCTTGCTAGCATGCACACGTTCTTCTTTGTAAGTTGAAATGTAACGTGCAAATACTGACTCAGTGATGAGTGACAATGGGACACCAAGGTCAAGTGATGATTGACTAGTCCATTTACCAGTTCCCTTGTTACCTGCAGCATCAAGGATGTAGTCTACGATTGGTCCATCTTGGCCTTCATCGTCTTTACGGCTCAAGATATCAGCTGTGATTTCAATCAAGTAGCTGTCCAATTCACCCTTGTTCCACTCAGTAAAGATTTCAGCCATATCTTCTGCAGAAAGGCCTAGCAAGTGTTGCATCAAGTCATAGCTTTCTGCGATCAATTGCATATCACCATACTCGATACCGTTGTGAACCATTTTCACATAGTGACCAGCTCCATCAGGACCGATGTAAGTCACACATGGTTTGCCATCTTCTGGTGCTTTAGCTGAGATTTCTTCAAGAACATCAGCAACCAATTCGTAGGCTTCTTTTTGTCCACCAGGCATGATAGAAGGACCTTCAAGGGCACCTTTTTCACCACCAGAAACCCCAGTACCGATAAAGTTGATACCTGAGTTTGCCAATTCTTCATTACGACGGATTGTATCTTTGTAGAAAGTGTTTCCTCCGTCGATCAAGATATCACCCTTGTCAAGGTGTGGAAGAAGGGCTTGGATAGTAGCATCTGTACCAGGTCCAGCTTGAACCATGAGCATGATACGACGAGGTTTTTCGATTGAGTTTACAAAACTTTCAACGTCATAGCTTGGTACAAAGTTCTTTTCAGGATGGCAAGCAATTACATCTTCAGTTTTTTCTTTACTACGGTTGTAAATAGCAACTGTGTAACCACGAGATTCAATATTAAGGGCAAGGTTACGACCCATTACGGCCATACCTACGACACCAAAGTTAGCTTTTGTCATTTGACACTCCTCTTGTTTAATTTGTTTTATTTTATCATTTTTACTTTTGAAAAGAAAGAATTTTGTAACGACTACTTAGTAGTCCAAAGCATCCGCATGTCCAGAACCATTTCCAACAAAGTATCCTGTCTTACAGTTAAGGGTAAAGAGATAGGTTCCATCTGGCTTGTAGAGGTTGTAATAACCATTGCCATTAACGATATTAACACGTTCAAGGATATATTGGTTACCAGTGATATAACCACGTGAGCGTGAAGTCGCTAGGATTTTTTCCAAGACACCATCCGCGAAATCCCAGGCAGAATTATTGCTATCATCAACAGCTGATTGATTGAACGGCACACGACTCGAAGCTCTCTGGAGGTCAACTCCAGAACTTGATAAACCGCCATGGCTATCATCACGTGCAGAAACTGAATTGTTTGATGAGACGCTTGAAGATGGACTTGTGTTGTCTGTAGCCCTCTCTGTTGATGCACTTGAACTTTCTTGACTTGAGCTTGAACTTGAAGGAGCTGTTTGTTGACTCTTACCTAGACTGATAGCCTTATCTAGCACTTTATCAATCTCCGTATTTCCAGTTTTAATATCTGTAAATTTAGCATCTGAATTAGCTTTAGCGTTAGTGTCCAAAACTCCATCTACAATAGCTGGCTTATCAAATTGAGCATTGACATCTTGAATGGCCTTGATTTGAGTTGCTAGACTATCATACTTAGATTTTGCAAGCGTATATTCACGACTACCTTCTAGCTTATCAAGCAAGGTTTTAAGTTGACTCAGTTTATCAAACTGGCTATTCTTCAAAGCCGTTTTGTTGCTATCTGTATAGAAGGCATCATATAAATTATTGAATTCTTCCACATCTGATTGCGTGTTTGTAGTTGATTGAGAAGTTTGGATTTCCTTGGTCGAACGAGCCACTTGACGATAAACATAATAACCAGTTCCAAGGATAAGAACCACTAAGGCTGCTAGAATACCATAAAGCACCCATTTCTTCTTACTATTTCCATCTTCACTATCTGTCACTCGATAAAGTGTTGGAATATCTTCAGTCTCAAATTCTTCTACAAGAGGTGCTTCTGAAACTCGTGTTAATTCTAAATCATCAAACTGACTCAATTCATCTTCTGGAGCTGGAGAAGTTACTCCTGTTCCCTCACGAAGCTCTTGAAGTAAATTATCTAGAGTCTGAGTCTCCTCTATCTCTTCTACCTCTTCTTTTTCAACTAAATCATCCTTGCTAAACTGACGCGTTTCAAACTTATCCGCCTCAATTTCATCTTTGTGTTGTTTCACATACTTGTCCAAGATAGAATCTCCAGGCAATACACCTGCTTCCACCTCTTCATTTTTTAGCATGGCTTCTCCAACCGTTAGCTCTTTGGCATCATCAAAATCAAATTGCGCTTCTTGATGTTCTGTTATATGACGATCATGTCTTTTCTTACTCATGAGTTTTCCTTCCTACTTTACTTCCTGACGTTTAACACGCTGACCAAAATATTGATACAAATCAACTTTTAAAGTTCCATTGTACAACTTGCGCTTCTTGTCCGCCTGACTGCCGTACTTGGTCTCAAAGGCTTCATCACTAGTTAGGATAAATTTGCTCCACGTTTTCAGCGGTGCAAATACTTGCCCCATCTCAGCATAGAGTTTGGTAACTCCTGCATCATCTGACAAGCGTTCCCCATAAGGTGGGTTAGAGATAATCACTCCATTGATTTTATCGGAACGCAAATCCTGCACGCGCATCTGCTTAAAGGTGATATCTCCTGCAACACCTGCTGCTTGAGCATTGGCCTTAGCAATTTCCACCATACGTGCATCGATATCGCAGCTCATGATATCTAGCTCAAGCTCACGATCTACTTTTTTGGCTGCTTCTGTGCGAACTTCTTGAATCAAGCGATCACTAATCCAGTTCCACTCCTCAAAGGCAAAGGAGCGACGAAGCCCTGGAGCCATCTTTCTGGCAATCATAACTGCCTCGATACAGAAAGTTCCTGAACCACAGGTTGGATCAATCAAGGGCTTGTCTGGATACCAGTTAGAGAGCTGCAAAATGGCTGCCGCCATATTTTCCTTGATAGGAGCGCCACCTTTTTCGGTACGATAGCCACGTTTAAAGAGGCTAGCCCCTGTCGTATCAATCATGACAGTTGCTATGTCTTTCAGAATAGAAACCTCAATCTTAAACTCAGGACCAGTTTCCATCAGAGGAACACCTTCTGGACGGGCATAGTATTTTTGCAATTTCTTGACAACGGCCTTCTTTGAAATAGCCTGAACACTGGGTTCATTGTGTAGTTTAGATTTCACACATTTGGCTTTTGAAATCGGGAATCGAGCTCCAAGTGGTAAATAATTTTCCCAATCTAGAGCGAAAACTCCCTGAAAGAGCTCCTCAAAAGTCTTAGCTGGAAAAGTTCCTACGATGATCTTGATACGGTCTGCTGCCCGAAGCCAGAGGTTGGTTTCGATAATGGCTCTCACGTCTCCTTGAAAACGAACACGCCCATTTTCAACCTGACAATCGTAGCCCAACTCTCGCACTTCTCGTCCCACAACAGCTTCAAGACCCGCCGCCATAGTTGCAATTAAATTAAATTCTTTTTTCATTTTACAGTCTTGTAAGACCTTTCTTTTGTACACTTTAAAAAATGAGGTTGAGAAAGATTTCTCAGCCCCAACCTATATGCAATTTTCTATAAGCCATGTTTTGTTCCAGAAGTGACTAGGACCACTCCCTTCGATAATCATCTGTCTACCACTAACAGCCTACAGCTGAAAGCAGTCAGAGTACTACGTTCGTTTCCGCGTACTCCATGCCCCGACCAAAATTTGGGTTGCTAGCTTGAGGGGTTTACCGCGTTCCACTCTCTCTGTTTCCAGAAAGACTCCGTCACTGTGGCACTTTCAAGCCTACTCTGACCTATCCGAGGACTTAGCCATTTCAACTGCCGTAACGATTTCTCGTCCCTAGGCTTATTGTTTCGCCTAGCACAAACACTACAGGCATCACAGCCTGTGCTAGCATGGACTTTCCTCATGAAAAGAAATTCTCCTCACGCGATTATCCAAAAATTGCACTTTTCAAATAAGCTCTTATAAATCAGAGTTATCCAAAATTTGTTTACCAAATACTTCTTTCTCAAGACGATTCAAACGTTTCAAAATATCAAAATTCGTCATAGAAGTTGTAGCTGTCATTTCAAGTGGTTCTGCTTGAACCGGTGAAGATTCAGGTTTGCGAGACAATTCTTCCTTCAACTCTGCAATTTCTTGACGGAGAGACTTGACTAAGGCAGCATAAGTTTCGTAGTCCTTGATGACATCGTCCAAAAATTCATCAACTTCAACCTTACTATATCCACGGACTTCACGTCCAAACTCTTGCTCAAAAATATCTTTTGCTGAAAAAATAATACTTGCCATCTCTCTCTCCATTCTCGGTTTCTAATAGTATTATTATATAAAAAAAGGCAAACAAAAATCAAGGTCAAAGGCTTACTTTTCAGAAAAATTTTCTGCTAGCTCATTTAGGTCTTCAAAGGTTAGCCTTTTTATACGATAACCTTCCTGATTTTTCATCAAATTGTCTATAAATTTTAATTTGGTCTCATTTTCTGGGTCATAGAAAAAATAAGCTAAGTCAGTATTTTTCAGCAAAAATCGTTGGTAGTCTCGTAGTTGCCCCATATGTTCATATTTAGGATAGGCATATTTGACAAAATCGACCTGCTTAAATTGGCTAAGTTTAAGCTGATTCGCTTCATTCCAATTTTCCCCGTGTGTTTCAAAATCAAAAATGGTCGCTAGGTTGAAATCATATTCTTCTTTCATTTCATTTGCGACATCAAGCACCCAAGATTCAAATCCCAAGTTTCCTGTAAAGACCAGCCATTTAATCCCTTCTTCTGCTAAATTTTCTAGATCACGGCGAATGGCTTTCTTTATAATTTTTAACCTGATATCTTTTTCATTAAATAAACCCAAGTCAAAATTAGAATATCCCATAATTAAAGCTGTAGTCATTTTTACACCTTTCTTTCTATTTTTATGGTATAATAGAGTGATGTTATTGTACCAATAAGGAGAAATATGGTCAACTATCCTCATAAAATTTCATCCCAAAAAAACCAAACATCCATTTCTCAACCAAAAAATTTCGCAAATCGAGGAATGACTTTTGAAAAGATGATCAACGCTACAAACGACTACTATCTGACGCATGGTATGGCAGTTATCCATAAAAAGCCAACGCCTGTTCAGATTGTTCGAGTAGACTATCCTCAACGTAGTCGAGCCAAAATTGTAGAAGCCTATTTTAGACAAGCTTCCACAACAGATTACTCTGGCGTATATAGAGGACATTACATTGACTTTGAAGCCAAGGAAACGCGGCAAAAAAATGCTATCCCAATGAAGAACTTCCATCTTCACCAGATTCAACATATGGAACAAGTTCTAGAACAGCAGGGAATTTGCTTCGTACTGCTTCATTTTTCTTCTCGACAAGAAACTTATTTGTTGCCGGCACTTGATTTGATTCGCTTTTATCATCAAGATAAGGGCCAAAAATCAATGCCACTTGGATATATTCAAGAATACGGATATTTAGTAAAGCAAGGAGCTTTCCCTCAAATTCCCTATCTCGATATTATCAAAGAACATTTACTAGGTGGTAAAACAAGATGAATAAACAAACCATTCTGCGATTCTTAAAGTATATTGGAATTACATTTCTTACCTTATTTATCGCATTATTTCTATTAGGTGGAGGTGTCTTCCTCTACTTTGTTAGCAAGGCTCCAGCCTTATCTGAAAATAAATTAGTTGCGACAACCTCTAGCAAGATTTATGACAACAAAAACGAACTGATTGCTGACCTTGGATCTGAACGTCGCGTAAATGCTCAAGCAAATGAAATTCCTACTGACTTAGTCAAGGCAATTGTGTCTATCGAAGACCACCGTTTCTTTGACCATAGAGGTGTTGATACTATTCGTATCATGGGAGCAGCATTAAGAAATCTACAAGGAGGAGGTCTACAAGGTGCCTCAACCTTGACACAACAATTAATTAAATTGACTTATTTTTCTACTTCAACTGCTGATCAAACCTTGTCACGTAAAGCTCAAGAAGCTTGGCTAGCCGTTCAACTAGAGCAAAAAGCAACCAAGCAAGAAATCCTAACCTATTACATCAATAAAGTCTACATGTCCAACGGTAACTATGGAATGCAAACCGCAGCCCAAAATTACTATGGAAAAGACTTGAAGGACTTAAGCTTGCCACAGTTAGCACTCTTGGCTGGAATGCCTCAAGCGCCAAACCAATATGATCCTTATTCCCATCCAGAGGCTGCTCTAGAGCGTCGTAACTTGGTACTTTCAGAAATGAAAGGGCAAAAATACATTAGTGCAGAAGATTATGAAAAAGCTATTAATACTCCCGTCACTGACGGTCTCCAAAGTTTGAAGTCAGCCAATAGTTATCCAGCTTATATGGACAACTACCTCAAAGAAGTAATCGACCAAGTTGAACAAGAAACTGGTTACAACCTTCTTACTACAGGCATGGAAGTCTATACTAATGTCGACAAAGATGTTCAACAACGACTTTGGGATATCTACAATACAGATGAATATGTCTCTTATCCAGATGATGACCTTCAAGTAGCCTCAACTATCGTAGATACTTCCAATGGTAAAGTCATCGCCCAACTTGGAGCTCGTCACCAAGCAAGTAATGTTTCATTCGGCACCAACCAGGCTGTGGAGACCAATCGTGACTGGGGATCATCAATGAAACCAATCACAGACTATGCTCCCGCACTTGAGTATGGCATCTATGACTCAACAGCATACATGCTTAAAGATGCTCCTTACAACTATCCAGGTACAAATATTCCTCTTTACAACTGGGATAAATCATATTTCGGAAACATTACCCTTCAATATGCCATCCAACAATCCCGTAACGTTACAGCAGTTGAAACGCTTGAAAGGGTCGGATTAGACCAGGCTAAAACTTTCTTAAATGGGCTAGGAATTGATTACCCAACTATGGTCTATGCTAACGCTATTTCAAGTAATACAACTGAATCAAATAAAAAATATGGTGCTAGCAGTGAAAAAATGGCCGCTGCCTATGCTGCTTTTGCCAATGGTGGTATCTACCACAAACCAATGTATATCAATAAAGTTATCTTTAGTGATGGTAGTTCAAAAGAGTTTTCTGATCAGGGTACACGCGCCATGAAAGAAACAACCGCCTACATGATGACTGAAATGATGAAAACAGTATTATATTCTGGTACAGGTCGAGGCGCTTATATATCTTGGCTCCCACAAGCAGGTAAGACGGGTACATCTAACTACACGGATGAGGAGATTGAAAAACACATCAAAAACACTGGCTATGTAGCTCCAGATGAAATGTTTGTTGGTTATACTCGTAAGTATTCTATGGCTGTATGGACAGGATACTCAAATCGTCTTACTCCAGTCATCGGCAGTGGGTTCACAGTTGCTTCTTCAGTCTATCGTTCAATGATGACTTACCTATCAGAAGATGACCACCCAGGAGATTGGACTATGCCTGAGGGCTTATATAGGAGTGGAGAATATGTCTTTAAGAATGGAGCTCGTCCTACATGGACTGCTCCTGCTACTCAACAAAGTTCTACACCTGCTCCTGCGAACCAGACTCCAGAGACTTCAACCTCTCAGTCAAGTGTAACGACACCAAACACAAATCCAAATTCAAATACAGTTACTCCCAATGCTGGAACCAATGAGAATACGGCGACACAACAACCAAGTACCAATCAAGGGCAGCCTAACCAAAATCCTCAACCAGCGCAACAATAAATTACTAACCACCCAAAAATTGGGTGGTTTTTCAATCTGTTCTTTGCTCAATCAATAATTAGATAATAAAAACCTGAGAAGGTCAATTGTACTTCTCAGGTTTTTTTGTTCTATACACTCTACTGGTTTAGAATACTGTTAAGAGAGAGTTTAATTGTCATACACAACTAATCTTTTTTACTTTTTGCTACAAAGATAGCAGATAAGGCTAGTCCAACGCTTGCCAAGAAAATAGCTGTTTCTGACTGTTTTTCACCAGTCTCTGGCAATCTCTTGTCTTCCTTAGCAACTTGAACTGGTGCTTCTGGAGTCTGAGATTTTTCTAACGAACTTAGCTTAAATTCTGGTTTTTCTACTGTCGGAGCTGGTTGGTCACCTACGGTTGATAATGGACCTGTGTAGGCTGGTAGCTCATGTTTCAAGGCCATAACGGAGTTAACTCCACCCTTGAACTCTGGTTTCTCTACCGTCGGTGCAGTTTGATCGCCCACGCTTGACAATGGCCCTGTGTACTCTGGTAGTTCGTGTTTCAAGGCCATAACTGAGTTGACTCCACCCTTGAACTCTGGTTTCTCTACTGTTGGAGTGGCTTGGTCACCTACTGTTGCTACTGGGCCTGTGTACTCTGGTAGTTCATGTTTCAAAGCCATAACTGAGTTGACACCACCCTGAAACTCTGGTTTCTCTACTGTCGGTGCAACTTGGTCACCTACGGTTGATAATGGACCTGTGTAGGCTGGTAGTTCATGTACCAAGGCTTCAACTGCATTCACACCACCTGTAAATTCAGGTACCTCAAGCACTGGTGCTGGTTCTTCACCCTTGCTTGATTGAACAGGTTCTTCTGTCAATTCTTGATAGAAGCTCGCCAATTCATAAAACTCAGCCTTGCCACCTTCCCATACCAGTTTAACATCTAGAAGAGAACCACCATTTCGGATAGCAAAGGTTTGGAGACTAGATGTAATGGCACCAAGATCTGTCCAACTCTCTTGACCATCCTTAAGTGTTCTCGCTTGAACTCGTGCTTTCGCGCCTTCAGGAAGGCTTGAAATGAGACGAAGATGGTTAGCATTAGTTGGTTCAGACAAGTGATAAACCATTTCTCCCTTATCTTGTTCTGCTTTGTAGCTAGTCAACACTTTTCCGTCTACGAGATTAGTATAGAAGTTCCCTCGGCTTTCGCCACCGTTTCCTTCTACAGTTGGATCATTAATTGGTTTGACAAATTCGCCATCATTGATCACCAATTCTGTAAATCCTACAAAACGAGCATCATAGTCAGCTGTATAGAGGACACGAATATAGTTGGCTTTGACTGGTGTCGTCAATTCACCCTCGATGTAACGATTTCCTGGCATCTTAGAATCATGTGTCCAACCATCTGTCAATGAATCATCGTGTGTACTATTGGCTACACCATCTCCCACTGTCACAACATCTGTCCAAGTTTTACCGTCTTTGCTGACTTGGATTTTACCATCACGAAGATAGTTTTGAGTTCCGTCTTGGATGTAAGCTCTGATCTTCTTGATAGTGCGTTCGCTACCAAGTTTCAAGGTTACATGGCCATCTTTATGGGCATAGTCTGAAAACTCAACGAAGTTGTTGTACACACCATCAAACAATTGATCGAGGTTATTAATCTTACGAACATCATTACTTCCGTATGTTGGATGAATACCCATAGTTGTAGATTCTAGTTTGGTTGGTTGCACTTCTTTAGTCGTTACAAGGAGAGAAGTTGATAGCAAGTCTTGTTCTTGATTTGTTTTATTAACAAGACGAACATAACGTACCAAGTGGGTTGCGACAGTTCTGTCTGTCAACTGGCTAGCTGGTGTCCATTCTTGAGCATTTGCAGAATACTCTAGACTGAGTGCTGGATTTGTTTGACCTTGGAGCTGGATGCTTTTAACTTGATGGATACGGTCAAGTTTCATGCCTAGATAGCTATTTGCAGGAAGTGTAGTGCCAGCTGGAATTTGAAGTTCATAACTGCCCAAGCTATCCACTACTGGTGTTTCCTTCAAGGCATCCACGTTGGTATCTGTTAAGTCGCTATTTCCAGAACGTGTCTCAACAGAGAAGTCTTGGATACGCCACCAAAGGTCACTTGCCTTGGTATTGCGTACTCGGATGTAACGAGCATTGATAGCTCTAGTCACTTCCTTAGTTTGTTCTCCTGATAGGCGATCTAACTCTTGCCATGCAGATCCATCTGTAGAGTACTCAAGTACACCTGCGGCAAGTTTATCGCCAGTTCCTTGACGAAGACGAACTTTAGTGACTGACTTGACTTCACCTAGGTCAAGTTGTGCCCAGGCATCTACTGGAGTCGTATTGCTGCCATCAGCATTTGCCATCATAGCTTCTGTATTATCTTTACCATCAGTAATTTGACTTGCTGATGTTCTCAATTTATAAACTAGATTTGAGCTGAGGCTAATTGTAGCAGTTTGTTGTTTACGAGCGTTCTCTACTGGACGATTTACTGCAATCTCGCGAACTGCAAACCAGGTGTCATCACGATCTTCTGTAGCAATCATACGTACTGCTTTAGCTTTGATGTTAAGATTTTCAAACTGAACAAGTGACTCATTACCAACATAAGTTGGTTCTTTCAAACTTACCCAATTATCTTTTTCATCTTGATACTGCACTTCAGCCTTACTAAAGGTATCACGTGGATTTGCCTGAGTTCCCATAGCAAAGGTCAATGTTTGGATATCTACCGGTTTGTTAAATTTCATACCGATATAATCACCTATCTTGATACTATTTGGTGATTTAATCAAAGCATGAGTTGCCAAGTCACCATCCGTTACTTCTGCCAAACCACCTTCTACACCTGTTCGATTGGTAATAAAGGTGCTGATGATTTGATCTGGATGCAAGACTTTTTGAACTTCAGACGCTAGAACTTCTTTCAAAGCTAGGATAAATGGACGGATATGTTGAACACCCAATTCAGCCTTTTCAAGATGGTCTACATAATGGAAGGTATGAGTTTGAGACTGTTCGTACAATTTCAAACCTTTATAGTAGCTATCCCAAAGTTTGGCTGCATCATTTGTAGCCATAGCCTCTGTTCCTGTTAGGAAGGCATCAAGGGCATTCATTTGGTCGATTGCATTATCCAACCAATAGTGGATCTGTGCAACCATTTTTTTATCACCTGATGCTTTATAAAGTTCAGCCGCTTCTTTAATCTTGGCAAATTCTGCACGCAAAGTTGCACGTTCTGCAGTTACATCCTGACCCGCTTTGAGCTTAGTCATGAAGTCTGTTAATTTTGGAGCCAATTCAACTGATTCTTCTAGTTTAACGACACGACCATCCATGTTTTGGTTGATCATATGCTTACCGAGTTCGCGGAAGGCTGCTGACACCTTGCTATCTTCAAAATGACCATTTTCAACAAAGTTGAAGGCAATGTCATTGAGTTTCTTAGCTTCTTCTTCTGATTTCCACTGTTTCCATGTATACTGAGCTCCAGCGAAGAGGGCAATCTTAGATGGTTCAGACTGTTGCATTGGGTTCAACATGATACCGGATAGCAAGCTTGGATCTACATTCGGATGAAGGAATTTCTCACCACCACCTAGAATCAAGTGTTGTTTAGAGTTATCTGTAACTGGCCAGTTCACCCAAAGTGATACTGGACGATAAGTTTTACCACCTGCAGTTAGATTGTTCTTGAGAGTTGATAAGAAGCCTTCAGAAACTTCACCCCAAATCTTACCACCCGTCAAAGTCATAGAGGTTGAACTTGGGAGATTTTCATTTAGAGATTTCAACTCTGCTTCACGCCCATTACCCCAATACTGACCTGGAACAAAGATCATTTCTTTGCGAAGACCGCTATAAGTTCCTTGCATTTCTGTCAACCAGTTGGTCATATCCTGCATCAAGCGGTTGTAGCTATTGTAGCCTCCAACTGGGCTTGGTGCATCATCGGCTAGAATACCAAATTCACGGACACCCACTTTCATCAACTGGGTAAATTTAGCCTTGATGGTTGCCAAGTCTTCTTGGTAATGCGCTTCATTACCAAATCGGATACGGTTGTTCATGAATGGATGGATGGTCCAAACATAGCGAGTTTTACTTTGATTTCCGACGCGAGCAAGTTCACGAATTTCAGCTAGTTTTTCTTCTGGGTAAAGTTCACGCCATTTCTTGTTGTGGTATGGATCATCTTTTGGTGCGAAGAAGTATTGGGTCAATTTCAAATCGCCACCAAAGCGCATGAGTTCAGCACGATCTGCATTAGACCATGGATTTCCATAGTAACCTTCGATGAAACCACGGTTCTTGATTGCAGCGTAATCTTCCACTGTCACATTGCGAAGAACTGGAACTTGACTTTCCTTGAGCATATGTTTCAAGGTTGTCAAACCATAGAAGACTGCATCTGTGTCTTTTCCGACGATGGAAATTGAATTGTCCTTGATGGTCAAAGCATAGGCATCAATCTTATCAAAGAGACCTGCTGAAACGTTAGATAAGTTTTGTTCTGCTTGTGTTCCTCGTCCATGTACTCCAAGATAGATATTAGTTGCGCCAGCAACTGCTGATTGACTAGTAGTGTAGGATACTTGATTGTCCTGTAAGACACTCTTCAAGCGATTACGAGTATAGACATCGAGTTGATCTCCCATTACCAGATTGACTTGCTTACGAAGAGCTGTGACTCCTTCTCCATAAGTCACTTTTTGTGGAGTTGGGAAAACCTTGTACTCTTTCTTGAGATAATCTGCGCTCTTGCTGGCAGCTGCAATACTATCTTCGCTAGCTGGTTTGCTTGCTGTGAATTGATCCGCCAGTTCAACTGTTCCATCACCTGTTTGCTCGACTTTTGGAGTTTCAGGTGTAGATGGTTGTTCTGGTTCTGGTGTTTCTTGTCCCTCTTTGATAGGTTTCAATAGATGAACTTCAGCTGCACTTGCAAAGCCCCCAACACCTGATAGAACTTTCAACTCAATCTTGTTGGTATGAACCGCTGCAAAGTTAACTGTTTTTTCTTGAGCGTTGTTGTCCCAGCTTCCTTCTGAAACCTTGACCATTTGGCCATCTTTTTGTGCGTAGATTTCGTAGCGAGTCACGACCCCATTTCCACCACCTGGCCGAGGAAGATAAGTCAAACCATTGACTTTTTCTGCTTCTTTCAAGGTCATAGAAAGAGTGTACGGAGCAGTATCACCAGTCCATTTAGTATGCCAAAAGGTATTTGGATCATTGTCAAAGGCTTTTTCAACAACTCCTTCAGTCGCTGTTCCTGGTGTTTCTTGACTAGTTGCAGAAACTGTGAAATGATCTGTTGGAATCAAACGAGGATTTACAAATGGTTTATCTGACAACTCTGCACTATGTAAAATCCCTTTGAACCCACCGATGCTTTCAAGCGGTAGAACCAAGCTATTGTGAGCAAAGCGAGGGTGAGCTGGATTCGCGATACGTTCGATCTTCTCACCATCCACATAAAATTCCGTTGATTGTGGTTTGGTCACGATAGAGATTTGATAACGTTTATTCTTTTCAAGTTTTTTCTTGAATTGGATATGGAACTGTTCAAATTGATAAGCAAGATAGCCGTCTTTATCAGCTAGATAGATACGGTTGTCTCCACTTGTTGAGAAGGTTTGTTCACCGTCTCCAGTGACAGTTACATCAAACTTCAAGACATGACTTGGACCAACATCACCAGCTAATCCTTCGATACTACTGTCTTTGTCAAATGCTAAGCCTTGATCAGATGCTTTTACTTTCTTACTTGCATAGTTTTCCACTGTTTCAGGATTGATAGTAAACAAATCACTTTGATCAATCGTTCTGTCAGGATTTGACTGTGGCGCATAAGGGCTCGCTGGTAGGATACGTTCTGCAAAGGTCGCTGCCGCACGGTCAGATCCCCAAGTGCGTTCTGCAGTTGTTTGCATGCTCTTGAAGAAGCGTTTGAAGATATCATAAGATGTCAAACCTGTCTCATGAAGATCAATATTGTCATTCCAAACTGCGTGGCCACCACCAATTACATTTGGATTTGATGCTTCTAGAAGTGGACCATGACCTGTTCGGAAATCATTTGGTGTCCACCTATTATATTGTATTTCATAGTTGGCATAGTCACCATAAGCTGTTTGACGATTATCACCATTTGGTACACTATAAGTTGGAATATCTGTTATGTTGATAATCTTAGCTCCCTGAGCAATAGCTTCTTTTGGTTGCTGCCAGCCAATACTCCAGATATCAACTTCTACATCTTTCCAATCAACCGCTGTTTTACCTCGTTTCGCACTGAGTGATCCCCAAATACGTGGTGTTAAACCTTTCCCTTTAATGTATTTGATAAGGTCATTGACATAACGACGATAGCTTTCTCTACTTCCATAGTATTCATCCGTTCCGATATGAACAGTAGATACCCCATGAAGTGGTGCATCTGGACCATCAAGAAGTTTGTCATAAACTGATTTAACAAAAGCCAGCGTTTCATCGTATTTATTATCGAGGTCAAGCATGGCTACTCGCTCTACATTATGTTTACCTCTGTAATCGCTCAGGCTACCTTGATACATGAGGTCAGGGCGAACTTTGACAAATGATAGAGCATGACCTGGTGTGTCAATTTCAGGTACTAGATTAATATGCAAGGCCTTAGCAAGTTTAATCAGATTTTGCATCTCTTCTTTAGTATAGTGCTCATCTGATGTTAATTTTTGACCATTCTTACCGACAATATCTGTCTCTACACGGAAACCTGTCTTAGCATGTTCTAGAACATACTTAAGCTCTTCTTCTTGTGTTAAGTTCTTACCTGCCAAGTGTTCCTTTAGGAAGATATAGTTATCGTTGAGGTGCAACTGCAAGTCATTCATCTTGTAGTAAGCCATGTTGAGCATGATGTCTACAAGAGTGTCATAAGGTATAAATTTACGACCTGTATCTAGCATAAAGCCACGGTGACTGAAGCTTGGAAAATCACGAATTTCTCCATTTTGGAGATTGCTTTCCCCCATTTGAAGAAGAGTACGAGTTGCGTAAAAGGCTCCTGTGTTCGTTGCAGCTTCGATGGTAATGACACCATCTTGGATAGTGATGCCATAGCCTTCCTTACCATATCCCTTATTTTCAACTTTTTTAAATTCAATTCGTTTTTGAGCCTGCTTGTCACCTGTCGCAAGTTCCAATCCACGGCTTGCAAGGTCTGACTGGTAGAAGGTTGCTGCTTGTTCAAAGCCTGAATCCCCCGTCGCAAGAACTGTATCTGAAGTGATAGAAGATTGACCTTCTTTTCCATACCATTGTTGAACAGCTGGTGCTACTTTTGGTTTGACACCCACACCTTCATTCTGATGTAGCCCCTTGATGACTACTTCAAATTCTTTAGTAAAGGTATGTGAATCTTGGACTTGCTCCACCATAACTTTCACTCGTTGATCAGTCAAAGGTTTATAAATATGATTTTGAAGGTCAATCACACCTTGTTTGTTGCTACCGATAAGACTGACTTTTCCTGGTAGAGTTGGCAATACAAGAGACTGGCCGTCTTTAGCTACAGTCAATTCTGTAACCTGACGGATATCCGTTACCTTACTTGTATCAGGAATATTCGAATAAGCTCGAATTTCTTGAATACCAACGTTTCTCCAGCCCATTGTGCCCGCTTGATAGTCATTGATTTCTAACTTGAGATATTTAGCTTGAATACTATTTGCTAGGTCAACTTTCTCATCTAAAACAGGTTCTCCAGTCTTGGTATGAGCTAGTTTCCATTGTTTTTCTCCACTAGCATTTACATCATCTTGACCTGCATAGTAGAGGCTCCAAGATTTGATATTTGGATCATTTTGTCCCTTGCGGACACGGCGATCCCAATCAATCTCTACATGCCTAATAAGTGTAGTTTTTGGAAGAGTTAATTCGAAAGTTGGTTTGTTAATATTTGGATTTGTTGCCCAACGAGTATCAGGATCCCCATCTACTGCCTTGTCAGCAGTAAAAGGAGTTCCAGTTTCTGAGTCGTTTGCTTGGACAGTGACACCTTCTAAGTGGTTACGATCTTCTCTATCTTCAATTTGATTTTCAACCGGTTTGATTGTAGGTGTAGCTGGTTCTACAGGTTTAGAATCTGCTTTTGGTGTTTCAGATGGTTTCAAAGTTTCAGCAGGCTTTGGAACTGTTGGAGTTGTTTCTTCAGTTCCTGCAGGACTTGTTACTTCCGTATTTCCATGATTTGCTTCATGACCTGCATCTGCCGTTGCTGCTGATTCAGCTTTATTTAAAACAGCAGCTAAATCATCTGGTAACTTGTCTAAAGGCTGAGCTTGTGTGATTGTTCCTTCTTTCTCAGGTGTTCCAACTGTCTCTGCTGCTTGCACTACATTTGCACCAAAGATACTAGCACCGATCATTACAGAGGCTGCACCAATTGCAAATTTTCGAATACTATAGTGACAGCGTCTTTCAAAAAAATGTCTATCCATCTTTCTCCTATTCCTTTCTCCCGCTTATTAAAGTAAGCGGTCTCATTTCCCATTTGAAAATGGAGAGAACCTAGAGGTTCTCTCCAACTAAGTTATTTCTGTCTGAATCCTAGTTCCTGTAAGCTCTAAAATTCAGTCTTCTTTAATTTTCTTTACGTTTTGTTGCAAGGACAGCAGCAGATAAGGCAAGACCGACGCTAGCTAGGAAGATAGCTGTATCCGATTGACTTTCTCCCGTTTCTGGCAATATCTTCTTATCTTCTGTTGAAACTGAAGTTTTAGATTCTGAAAGTTTACCTTGGCCCAATTGACTAATCTGATACTCAGGTTTTTCAATAGTTGGTGCTGCTTGATCTCCTGCTGTAGCCAATAGTCCTGTGTAGGCTGGCTTTTCGTTTACCAAAGCTTCTACTGCATTCGCGTCGCCTTTATATTCTGGCAATTCATGAACTAAGGCTTCTACTGCATTGGCTCCACCTTTGTATTCTGGAACTTCATTGACAGCTGCTTCTACTGCATTAGCGCCACCTTTATATTCTGGCAATTCATGAACTAAGGCCTCTACTGCATTGGCGCCACCTTTGTATTCCGGAACTTCATTGACAGCTGCTTCTTCACCTGCTGTTCCAACTGGTCCTTTATACTCAGGTACATCAAGAATTGGTGCTGCTTCTTCACCAGCTGTTCCAATCGGACCTTTATACTCAGGCACTTCGAGAATTGGTGCTGCCTCCTCACCTTTGCTACTTGTAGGAGCATCTGGTTTCACAGTCTGATCTTGTAGTTGGTTGAGATATTCTGCAAAATAGGCAACCATTCTTTCAGTCAAGAGATGGTTATCCGTAGCATATTTCATGCTAGCTACTACACTTGCTACTTCCTCTTGATTTTCTTTGCTGGTCAATTTTTGAGCTTTCGCTAAAGCTGTTTCATAACCTGACAAATCAAGAGCTGTTTCTGCCACCTGTGGACGACTAAAAATCAACTCAGCAGCGGCTTGATATCTATCACCACCGTCTCCATAAGTCTTAGTACCTGTCAAAACGATTTTCTTAGCCTTGATTGTCTTACCAAAGTCAATGTCTTTTGGTTTATTGTTATCTGGCCAATCAGTTGCAGTGAAAGTATGTTCTTTACCAGACTCATCTGTCACAACCAGTTTCACATCTCGCAAATTACCATTTGATCCTGATCCGCGTGGCACATAACGGAAGCCTGTGATTTCTGTCGCTTCTTTCAAGACCATAGTTGCAGGTTTGCCAACATCTCCACCACTCCAAGACGTATGCCATAGACTTGATAAGTTACCATCAAAGGCATTTGCTAAATCTTCTCCCGCTTGCGCTGGAGCATTTAGACTTTCAAAGTCTTCTGCTACCAAGGCTGTTTTCTTCTGAACCAAAGCATTCTTCAGAGCATCAATCTTAGCAATTTCGGCACGCGCTTCTTCTACACTAATGTCATCATCTGCTTGGCTGAGGTTAAAGACAGCCTCCTTCAAGGCATCCATAGATTCCTTGGTATAGTTGGTCATGGCAACCGTTGGCAAATAGTTCTTCAGAGCATTTTCTGTCAACATCTTACCAGTTAGAGTGACTTCCTCAATTTGAAGTTTATCCATGATGAAGTCATTGTAACCACGGAAGTTCGCATTTCCACCAGAATCTCCACGAGTATTGCTTGCGTTACCAGTTGAGTAGATACCTACCCAAGTATCGCCTGTTTCTGCACCTGTTACGAGGAAGGTTACCTTCTTAGCTTTCTTAGAATCTGTCCAAGTATTTGGTAGTTCATGCATTTCCAAATTACTTGCTTGATTACCGCGACGTCCTGATTGGAATTCTCCCTTACCGACTACAAAGGCATAGGTATTGTCAGAGCCTGCTTCGTATTCAAAGGTTACACGATAAGTCTTACCAGCTTCAAAACGGAAGTTTTGAGGAATTGTTTGGTAAACCAAGTTACGACGGCTAACTAGTCCATTTGTCTTCAATGACCAATTTCCTTCGATAACATCATCGACTTTCTTACCATTCCAATCACGTTGGGTATATGGATCATGTTTTTCAGATAAGTGAGTGCGATTATCCTCAACTCCTTCGATACCACCAATTACAAATGGGAAAATACCTTGAGCAACATTTTCAAAGTCTTGTTTAAATGTTCCTTTACCTGTATCATGATTATCTCCGTACATACTTGAATTGTTTTCGAAGGTACGAATTTCATCAAAGTAAGTTGCTTCATCACCAGCTTCACGACTCAAAGTAAGAGTGACATTTGATACATCTGAACCTGTTGTAAAGAAGGCATACATGTTTTGGAAGTAACTTGTATCGTCAACTGTAGCATTGTCACGACGAGTATTATGGGCATAGGCCTTAACATAGTTAAGAGCTAGTGACTTATTGGTATAGCTAGTCACTTCTTTGTCACCAGTATTTACTGTGATACTTGCCTTAGCATTACTACGGTTATCAACACCAACATAAACGGCATACTTAGTATTGGGTTTCAAGCCAGTCAGTTTCTGAGTAAGGCTGACTGTGCTCTTGTTGCCTTGGATACGAAGCATTTCATTTGCGCCTTGTGATTTGACAATTTCTGCCTTAGAAGCATCTCCAGAAATAGTCCAGTGTTTCAAAGTTCCACTGTTAAATCCTTGGTCATAGATATGCATACCTTCACTCCATGACATTTCAGGATTGGTTTGTTTTGAACGGTAGAGAACATATGGTTGATTTGCAGTAAGATCAAGGGTAATCTTACCATCTTTCACAGCTACTTCCTGTTCTTCAGTCTTACCTTGGTCAGTTAGTTTATAAAGGTAAACCTTACTATTCGCCCAGTCGCTAGGAAGCGTCCAAGTTGTTGCACCAGCTTGCGTATTGAAGTAGTATATTTTTTCCTTATCAGTAGGAAGTTTCTTACCATTCGCATCCCAGTTCCAAGGAGTCAAGTAAGCTGAACCATCTTGGATGACACGTCCGTTGAGAGTTACTGTACGTTCACGGTATTGTGGACTATTGACATCGTTTGACTTACGAGTCACAACTACTTTATTGTTGTCAGCATCTACCAATTCCACTCGCATTTCTGGAGTCCATTTATAGGTGCTACCATTGTCAGACATTGTAACAGGTGTTCCATTTTCCCATTTGCTGACAGTGAAATGTTGGAAGTACTTGGTCATGACATCATGGGCAAACAAGTTAGTTACATAGCCATTGTAGTCGCTACGACCTTGCCAACCTTCAAAGTCTTTCATGCTGTAACCACCTAGAAGTGGATAGTTGGCTGCACCACCGTAACTTCTGTAGTCCCCAACCCAAGAATCTTTTTGGTGGTTACGGATAAAGCGCGTGATGGCACTGTTGATACCTTTATTAGTGTAGCCACCATAAGTCAAGTCAGCTGCCCAGTGTTGGAAGGTAGAATCGTATTCACCACCATGACCCCACTCAATCGCAAAGCGCCAGCCTTGTTTATTAATTTCTTTAGCAAGAACGTGGGTAGCCCATGCTCCATTATCACCTGATTGGCCATTGCCCCAAACGTCCACATAGATAAAGTCGAGGCCTTCACCAAGTTTATTTTTCAATTCTTCCCAGCGAGCTAAGCGTCCATGCGCCAAATCATAAGCAGCATCAATGTTGATACCTTGGTCTAGCCAGTTCCAACCATAGCTGTAGCTTCCATCTGGATTCTTACGAAGAATATTTTCGTTAAAGTATTTAGACTCAGGATAAGTTTCAGACGCGTTAACGTGAATACCTAGATGAGCTCCATATTTCTTCGCTTTCTCAATCAAAGCCTTGAAATCTTCAACTCCACCAATACGTTTACCAATATCAGCATAGTTCAAGTGACCAGAGTCATGACCTTCACTACCATATCCTTTAAGGAGAACACCTTGTCCAAGACCATCTGTATGGAGATTAATCTTCTTGATACCATCCAAGGTCATAAGGAATGGATTTTGTGCTTGAGAACCAAAGTTCATCGCAATACGATAAGCTGTGATATCCTTGACTTTTTCCCAACCTTGAGGGTTGTTCATGATGCTACGATAAGCAATGGCACCATCTTGCCAGTCCACTTTCTTATCCGCATTAGCATCTTCAGTGATTACAACCTTGGCACTTGGAAGTTCTTTGGTATATTCTGGGAAGACAATGCCCTTATAAGCTTTTTCCCATTGCCATTCAGAGCTATGAATTCCGACATAGTTAGCATTTCCGACTGTTTCTTTATAGGCTGTCAAACGAGTCCAGTCATTAGAGCCACCACCGTAGCTGTTTTGAGAATTACTCCAAACACCTGCAGCGAGCTTATCTGTAGAAACAAATCCATACATGTAACCCTTAGCCAAGTCCTTCATTGG
Organism: uncultured Streptococcus sp.; assembly: GCF_915066115.1. Taxonomy (GTDB): domain Bacteria; phylum Bacillota; class Bacilli; order Lactobacillales; family Streptococcaceae; genus Streptococcus. The sequence continues at coordinate 23,553 of NZ_CAJZDT010000011.1, forward strand.
ATTGGTTACTTCAATATGATCATCCCCGCTGACATGCGTATTGTTTGACATAGTTGCCCCATCAAACTTAGCACCAGCTTGGTCACTTGAAACAGATACGAGGGCGTTACCAAGGAAACTAATTGTTGAGATTAATTTTCTCTCATCATCAATCTTTTGACCTGGAGTGACTTGATTGTGGTTGACAATCTTAGTTACATCAAAATGTAATTGATTGTCTACAACTTGCAGACGAACTGTCATATCCGCATTGATAAGATTAGCCTCATCACGGAGTTTCATTTCATATTCTGCAGTTGTTTCATTAATTTTCTTATAAGTAACCTCAGGAGTGATTTTATGGTTATTGATAAATACTTTATTGAACTGTTGAACCTGTCCTGGTAAAGTATGACCATTCAGCGTGTATTCCTTGACACGTGGAAAGGCTTGGTCAATCACCGCTTTTAGTACTTTAGACTGGATAGTATCATATGTCACTTTACTGTCATCTACTACCGCACCAGTTTCTTTTTCAGCAGTAGCTTCAGTATTTTGAACTCCATCCTGATTGTCAGTCTTAATATTTACAACTGTCTTTTCAGTACCATATGTACCAGCTTTAAGTAGGATTTTCTTTTCATTTTTAAGATTTTCATTAACAGCCGCTGGCAAAGTAACTGTATCAAAAAGTTTTACATCATTATTTGTTGCATTCAGCTGACCATCTGATTTTAAGCTAATAGTCAGATGATTCACTGAGCCATTTACTGGAGCTGCAACACGACCACCCTGATACCATGTGCTATTACCTGGTGTCTTATATTCCCAGAACCAACCTGATTTATCATATCCGACAAAGACATTATTGTTTGTATCTTTAAATTTTAAGAAGACACCAAAACGTGATTTTCCTGTTTCAGATTCTTCTTTGAAAGTGAGATCCACATTCGCATTCCCATTCGCATCCACAGTCAATCCTTGTTTTTCAAACAAGGCTGGTTTGCTGGCATTGTCATTTTGATCTGTTGAAGATAGCTTATTGTATCGGACACCATTTTCTTCACGAATGGCAACAGTCCCTTGTTGTTCTTTTCTTGCTACAGTTTGCCATTCTGGAGTGACTTCCTTTGGCGTCTCTGGCTTAGCTGTCGCTGGTTTTTCTTCTTTCGGCTTATCTTCTTTTGGCTTTTCTTCAACTGGTTTTTCAGTTTCCTCTAAATTCGCTGGTTTTGAACTAGAGATTCCCTTAATATGATCTTGAATCCACTTTAATTGAGCTGGAGAGAAAAGGATTCCTCCACTACGGACTCCAACCACACCATTTTGATGAACACCAATCAATTTACCATCCGTGTCAAAGATACCACCACCACTGGCACCTGGTTGACCTCCTTGGTAACCAACTCCTTGGACTCCTTCACCATAAGATTCAGCAAAATCAACAGCACTGTTAATAACTGGTGCTAACTTGCCAGCAGGATAGCCAAACATATTGACTTTATCCCCAACTTTCTTAACAACTGGCTTTTCTGTGACTTCTACAGGAGCATTTTCAAGAACTGTACGCAATCTCACAAGAGCCAAATCGTTCTTATATCCCTTTAGATAGCCATCTCGATCCCAGTGAATCACATCTTTCTTGCTAAATTTTACATCATCTAAACCAGGGTAGGATATACTAAAAATATCTCCATCCCCTTTATCATTATCCACAACCTTACGGATATTTCCATCTTGCTGATCCTTGATAAAGTTGTGAGAAACAGTCAAAACAAGATCCTTACCAATGACAATACCACTACCTTCTCCTGATGGAGTCTTAATCTTAACAGTAGCGCCATAGTTCAATTCTCCATTTTTTGTTTTGGCAACATCTTCAGGAACTAGACTACCAGTATCTTGTGCTAATTGATCTTTATTTACCTCTTTACCATTATCAGTAGCTTTTTCAACTTTACCTTCCAATTCTTTCGGCAACTTGTCGGTAGTTTCTTTGTTTTCCTTTTCAAGAGCTAGTAACTCTTCTTCAGTTTTTGGTCCATCCGTTGTTTCAGCAGAACCTGGATTTGCTGCTGCAGCTTCCTTATCGAACTCCCGTCCATTATCGCTCGCTTTTTTATCCAAATCAGCCAGCTCACTTGGCAAATTATCTGTTGAGCCAACTGTTGGTGTGTTAGCCAATACTGGAGCAGTAGCAAAAAAACTAGCCCCAATCATAACTGAAGCAGCACCTAGTGCAAATTTACGAATGCTGTATGTACAGCGTTTTTCAAAAAATCGTTTATCCATTAACTCCTAATTCCTTTCATCAATCTTCGTAAGCGTTTACATTTCTTGTTCGAAAAATACTCCTTTCTATCTGAAAAGTGCAATGCTTAACGTTTATAGATAAAAAATAATTGTACTTTCAATATAACAAATAATCTCAGATAAAGCAATAGAAAAGATAGGAAATGAGCAATTTTTCTTTCAATCCTCACACAATGTGAT
>NZ_CAJZDT010000012.1:0-25305 GCF_915066115.1 uncultured Streptococcus sp.
CCAAAAACTAACATTACTTTTTTCATTTTGAATCTCCCATTAGTTTTTGATAAAATTTACGATAATTCTCTAAAAATAAAGGATAACTAAACTTCTCTTCATAATCTTTTTTAGCTTGATGAGCTAACCTAGTTCTAAGAGTTGAGTCAGTCGCCAGACTCTCAATAGCAGAAGCTAAGGCCCTAGCATCTTTAGCAGGAACCAAAATCCCATTTTCTTTTGTAACAACTTCATTAATGCCAGGAATATCGGTAGCAACCATTGTTTTTCCATTCATAAATGCTTCAATAACATTTAGAGCCAAGCCTTCAAATAATGAGGAAGACACTAGGAAATCAAAACTATTAATACACTCGACTATATCCTGTCTATATCCTAAAAAAGATACTTTATCTTCCAGATTTAGTTCTTTAACCTTGTTTTCTAATTCGGCTCTAAGTTCTCCATCCCCAACGATAAATAAACGAAGGTTTTCATCTGATATCAAAGAAATAGCATCAATCAAATAGGTCAAACCTTTTTGTTCAGATAATCTTGCAATACAGCCTAGCTTGATTCCATCAAACTTCATAATCTCATCAACTTGTCTATTTGACTGTTTCAAGATCACTCCGTTATAGATAACAGTGCTATTTGCAACTCCCACATCATCTTTCAAATTTTGATTAACTGCTTGACCAACAGCAATATTGTAGGCATTTTTAAGTGAAAATCTATATAAAGACAACTTATCTTTAAAGACATTATGAGCAGTGTAAACGTGGACTAGCTTGGGATTAATCAGTTTTAACAAACGAATATAAAAAGCTGCCATTCGATGATGCGTATGAACCAGAGTAATCTCATTTGTCTTAATAATTTGATAAATAGTAAGAAGCAATTTCAACACAGTAAGAGGATTTTTGCTGTCTATATCTTGAATTTTATGATGGATAATTCCTTGGGTCTCTAATTCTGGTTCCCAAAGGCCTCCTGTAGAAGCAACATGGACACTATCAAACTCGGCTTTCAAATCAGAACTCAACTGGTACACGATTCTCTCAGCACCACCAATATCCATCGTTCGTGAAATATGTAAAATATTATTTTTTCGTTTTTCGTTTCTCATCTAAAACTCGCTTAATAAAGGTAACATTCCCTACAAAGTATCGTTTAAAGAGACGCTTTGGTTCATTAGCAACTCGGAACAACCACTCCAAGTTTGATTTCTGCATCCAAAGTGGGGCACGCTGAATGTGACCAGACAATACATCAAAACTACCACCTACACCCATAAAAATAGAATTCACTCCATTATCCATAAATTTTTGGATGATGTATTCTTTTTTAGGTGAAGTAATTCCAACAAATACAAAGTCGGGATTCTTTTCACGAATATCTTCCTGAATATCTTGCTCATCTTCCTCAGAAAAATAACCATTACGATGTCCAACAACTCGTAGATTGGGATACTCTTCTTTAAAATTTTGTAGCATATCTTGCAAAACTTCTTCTTTAGCACCAAAGAAATACACTGAATAAGATTTTTCATCGGCTAATTTTAATAATCTTTGCATTAAATCAATTCCAGCAACTCGTTCTGGAACTTGGTAGCCCAAAAATCGAGAAGCTAGAACTACTGATGCACCATCTGCATTGATGATCTCAGACTCGTTAACTATCTTCTTAATGGCTTCATCTGATTGACATTGGTTAATCTTATCAGCATTTACGCCCATCAAATGAAGAGGACGTTGTTTAATGACAAATTTTTCAACCGCTTGTACTGTTTCATCCATTGTTAAAGGGTCAATCCTGACCCCCATTAAATCAAAACTATTCAAATTAATCTCCCCATGTAGACTCGAAATGACCCTTACGTTCTGCTTCTTCGGGTAACTTCATGTAATCACCATATATTTTTGTTAAATATTCATCTGGGTTTGCATGGCAACTTATTTCTAAGTTCTCAAACTCTAGTAATTGTGGTTCACCGAATACTTCTTTTCTAGCAAGTTCACGTTCTCTATAGGAACCTAATACATTACCAACTATTGAACTAGTTTCAAAATCATATTGTTTAATTAGATTTTGTAATTTGTTGTTAATAGTGGCTGTTTTTAGAAGTTTATTTAATTTCAAAACTTTCGATATACTCACAATAGCATTTTCAAAACTTCCTCGATCTCTGTCATGTAGACGATCGATTACAGAAATTTTAGAAAGTGCTCGATAGAACTTGATTTTATTTGTATGTAGAAAGTAATGGAAACTCTCATCTGGATAACCATCCAAAGGAAAAATATCTATGAAAGGACTGCAAAGTTCATTTCCAAATGGAATTTGTAAAGATGTATCCATAATAGAGGTATTACCTAAATTATCGTCGTGAAGTCTCAAAACAACATGTTCCGGAAGTTCCTTGTTACAAATAGACAAAAATTTTTCATAATCTTTTCGAGGCATTCCTAAATCCATATCATCATCCCAAGGAATAAATCCTTTATGACGAATTGCTCCTAGCAATGTTCCTCCCAAAGCATAATATCTTAAGTTATGTTTACTACAAATAGCAATAAAACTTTTCAATAAAGATAATTCTCCTAGTTGAATTTCCCTCACTTTATTCATAAAATCACTTCGCTCCATCTCTCATAAATACAACTTTAACTGTTTTTAGTAGAATTTCAATATCTTTCCAAATTGTCCAATCGTCTATATAAGCGACATCTAATTTAACAACATCATCAAAATTCTTAATCTCACTTCTACCACTAACTTGCCAAAGTCCAGTGATACCTGGTTTAAAACTCAATCGACGTTTTTGTTCAGGTGTGTATGTCTCATATTCATCAACTGTTGGCGGTCTTGTTCCAACTAGACTCATGTCTCCTTTCAGAACATTCCAAAACTGGGGAAGTTCATCCAGGCTAGTTTTACGGATAAAGCGACCAATTTTTGTAATGCGAGGATCATTGTCCATCTTAAACATACCACCCTGCATAGTATTTTTCTCCAACAATTCTCTCTTTTTATCCTCAGCATCAATACACATTGATCTAAATTTATAAAAAGTAAAATGTCGGCCGTTTTTTCCTATGCGAGTCTGGGCAAAAATAGCAGGTCCGCCATCTTTTCGAATAGCTGGAACTAGAACTATACTAACTAGACCACAAATCATTAAACCAAAAATAGAACCAATAATATCTATGACACGCTTAGCAATTACATGACTATTCTTATAAAATTTCGTCGAAAAAGTAATGACATTTAGACCAGCCATCCCACGGATTTTCTTGTCACGCCCTAGATTATGGTCAAAAGCATTTAGATTAACCGTTACATCAATTCCCATCGTTTCAAAACGAGAAATAAATTCACCAATATCATATTCTTCACTAGGAAGATTGATAAACACTTCGTCCACAACTTCGTGAGTTGCAAAATTTAAAATATCTTCGACTGGTACGACTGTAATAGTATCATGTTGGAAATTAGGTTTATCTAATACACTAACTGCCACCAGTTCTCCAAAGAAATCACCAGCATCAAGTAATTTATCCATCACTTTCTCAACTCTAGATGTTGCTGTAATCAAGAATAGTTTTTTACTCCATTTCAAATTAGGAAATATCCGTTTCGAATAATACTTGATACAAATATTGACTAAATACATTAGAATCGAGTGTAAGGTTAAGAAATACACCATACCTCGTCTAGAGATACTAAAGCGTTCTTCTAAAAAGAAATTAGAAAGACTAATTGCCAACGCAAAGAAAATGATATATTTTGTCAAGTGAACAAATTCAATCAAATTCCCTCGTCTAAAAAAATCTTGACCGTAATCGCTAAAATAAAATACTATGTAGTGGAGAATATATAGGACAATCATTGTTGTTAAAAGAATATCTGTCTCTTTAACAAAACTAAGAGAATACCCCAGTAACACTACTATAAAACTCTGGATTACTGCCAGAGATATTTTTATCCCTTTCTCTTCCATAACTACTTCCTTAGTCTATCCCTTATTTTTTACCGTAAGAACCATACTCACCGTAAGAACCATATTTCTCAGCTGAAGTATTGAATTTATTTAATACAACTCCTAAGAACGGTTTATTCGTTTGTTCCAATTGGCCTTTAGCCTTCTGAACATCTTTTCTGTTAGCTTCTCCTGCCGCAGTAACTAAAACAGATGCATCACATTTCTGTGTGATAATAGCTGCATCGATAACGATACCAATTGGCGCTGTATCAACAATAATATAATCAAAATACTTGCGAAGTGTGTCAATCATAGTGCTAAAATTTTCACTTTGCAATAAAGCAGTTGGGTTTGGTGAGACGGACCCAGCTTGAACCACAAATAGATTCTCAACATTGGTATCACATAAACCATGAGATAGGTCTGTTGTTCCAGATAAAAATTCTGTTAATCCAGTAATTTTTTCACGTGATTTGAAGACACCTGACATGACAGAATTCCGAATATCAGCATCTACTAACAGAGTCTTGTAACCTGCACGCGCGAATGCCCAAGCAATATTTGTAGAAGTCGTTGACTTTCCTTCACCCGGTTTTACAGAAGTGATAGAAATTACTTGTAAATTATTTCCACTCAATTGTATATTCGTACGCAAGGCATTATAGTATTCTTCCGCTTTTTTGACCAGATCTAATTTTTTCTGTGCTATTTCTAATGTCGGCATATCTCTCTCCTATTTCAATTTATCCAGATTTGGAACAACTCCCAACAATGCAATTTGCATAACATCTTCAATATCCTCTGGACGTTTCACTCGTGTATCAACCAGTTCAACGATAAGAACAGCGATAACCATAAATGCTGTTCCTCCAAGTAGCCCGATAATTGTATTTCTACGAATATTTGGAGAAGATGGTGCTGTAGCCGGACGAGCTTCTTCAAGTGTTGTGACATCAGAAACGCGTGTGATACTGATAATCTTTTCAGCTGCTACTTCTCTCAATGAGTTAGCAATACGACTAGCTTCCTCAGGTACTTTATCATTAACGGAAATAGATACGATACGAGTATCGACTGGTACAGTTACCTTGACTTTACTAGCCAAAGCTTTTGGTGATAGATCTAATTTCAAATTAGATGTAACTTTCTCCAAAACATCTTGAGACAAAATAATTTCACGATAGTCTTTAACTAAGTATGATCCAGCTTGCAAGTCTTGGTTTGTCAAACCAGGCTTATCTCCCTGATTACGGTTGACTACATAAATCCGTGTAGTACTAGTGAACTCCGGTTTAACGACAAACGCACTATAGGCAAAAGCTAAGGCTCCAGCTACAATCGCTACCAATGCAATTAGAATTTTTCTTTTCCAAAGAATTTTAAACAGGTGAAATACATCGATTTCCATAGTATTTTGTTCTTTCATATTTTCTCCTAAATTATTTGATCCATTATAATTTTCCTAGGGTTCTCTACAAATAGCTCTTCTGCCTTGTCTCTACCATACTTTTTAGAAATAATCTGACGAGCATCCTCCATGTAGGGAGGTCTACTATCTAAGTTATGCATGTCACTTGCAATGACATGAACCAGGTCTCTCTCCAAAAAATATCGGGCTCTCTTTTTCATAAATTTATAGGTTTCACCAAAGAGCTTAGGTTTTAGAACATGAGAACTATTTACTTGCGTATAGCATCCCATATCAATCAGTTCCCTAACACGTTTTTCATTGTTTTCCAACGCATCATAACGTTCAATATGAGCAATCACTGGGGTAATCCCTAACATCAAAATATTGCTTAACCCTTTATGAATATCGCGATAGGGTGTATTCATACTAAATTCAATCAAAGCATAACGACTGTTATTGAGAGTAGGAATGCGCTTGTTTTCTAATTTTTCTAGAACATCCGGAGTATAGTATATCTCTGCTCCGTAAGCAATGACCAAATCATCTGCCACTTCTTTAGCAATCTCACGAACCTTTAAAAAATTCGTCGCTATTTTTTCTTCTGGAGTCTCAAACATCCCTTTTCGACGATGGGAAGTCGAAACAATCATCCGAACTCCTTGATTATATGCTTCTATTAAAAGAGCTTTACTATCTTCTATAGACTTTGGCCCGTCATCTACATCAAAGACAATGTGAGAGTGGATATCAATCATATCATCTTCCCTCCATCACATCTTGTATCGCACTTTTAGCAGTTGCTAAACTACTATCATCGATTTCCATCATATAGAGGTTACTATCTGGCATAGCATAAGAAGGAAGTCCCATTCGACCTGTACCTTTGAGGTCTTGAGAGTTGACTTTATAACTACCACCACTCTCCAATTGAGTATTAATCAAATCTATCATCGTTTCGATAGGCATATTTGTTTGAAGGGAATCTTGCAAACCTTGAATAATATCACTATAATTTTTTAAGGCTTCAGTAGAAGTTAATTTCTGAATAATTGCGACAATAACCTTTTGTTGATTACGACCACGGTCACGATCTCCATCAGCCAACGAATAGCGTTCACGAACAAACCCAAGAGCTTGTTCAGAATCTAAATGGACATTTCCTACTGGGAAGTGGAACTTCCCGTGACGAGATGTAAACTCCTGATCATTGTATACATCTACACCACCTAAAAGGTCAATCAATTTCAAGAACGAAGTGAAGTTTAGACGAACATAGTAATTAATATCAACTCCATAAAGATTTTCCAAAGTATGAATAGAGGAGTCAACTCCATAAATACCTGCATGAGTCAACTTATCTTTTTGATTATTCCCGCCGTCAGCAATCGGAACATAAGAATCTCGAGGGGTTGTTGTCAATAGAATTTTTTTTGAATCTTGATTAACAGTCATCAAAATGTTGACATCTGAACGAGAAACTGAACTAATTGGTCCGTAAGTGTCAATACCACTCACATAGACATTGAAGGATTTGTTCTTAGAAACTTTAGGAGCAGCTACTTCTTTGGTGATATTTTTAGTGTAGATTTTCCTAATTTTTGATGCGTAATCAGGGTATTCAGATTCTATAATATTTTCAAAGACGCTATTTAAGACAATCGCTTTTGCTTCACCTGATACCAAGCTCTTATAAGCTGCAAGGTATGAGGTGCTTTGTTCAACCGTCAATTCTTTGCTCTGACTAGTTTTGATATCAGCTATCAATTTTTGAATATTATCATTATCAGTATCCGTAGGTCCTGTAACACTATCTAATTGCGTGACATTATGAACGTCACTATCTTTCAGAACAACAACACTCATTGAGTATTCTGAGTAATTTGACGTAGAATTGATATGACTAGTAAAGCCGACAAATTGTTGCAGTGCAAAAAAAGAAACTGAACTCATTAAAATAGCTAGTGTTAAAAAGAAAATTGTAAACTTTTCTGCTTTTCTATAAATGATCAAAAGCAGACTCGCTAAAGCGACCAAAATCACTACAGTTGCCGTTATGACATTCAGGTATCTAAACGCCAATATATTATGTCTAAAAATCAAGAACAGCAAAAAACCACCCAATAATACATAAATGGTTAATAAAGCTATATTAATGCTCCGCTTAACTTTACCCGAACGGGCTCTTTTTGAACGTTTATTCATAGTTTTCCCCTATATGTTGATTATCAGAATTATTATATCACAATCATGAAATAATTTCCATTTATTCCTTTTTTATCAGCGTTTTCAATACATCTTCTAAATGCACTCCGAAGGAATAATTGTTTTTTTATAACCTGTATAGTATCTATCGCTTCCTATTTTGACATTCTCGTTTCATAGACAGAGGAATACGAATCAAAAATATAACAAACAAGGTCCCTTACGGAACCTCGTTCATCTATTTGACATGATTTTCTGCTTCTTTTTGAGCTTTTTCGATTGCTTTTTTGCTTTCTTGCTCCCATTTGGTCTTAGCTTCTTCATACTGCTTGGTAGTCACAGTGTCTTTTTGCAGTTTCATGTACTTGTAGTTATTGCCGTCGCCCTTGATGCCGACTAGTGAATAACCTCTTGTAAATGGCGTTACTTTGGTTACAGATGCTGTTCCACCGCTCGACATAGCTGACATAATCAGAGAATTGTCAATCATCCAAGCCTGTGCTTCAGCATATTTTTCATAGCGTTTGGCTACATCTTTATTTTCACTATCTGCATCTTTGAGCATCTTGGTGTAAGTATCAAGACCCAGACTAGCAATTTTCGATTTATCTTCCTGAGAATCTAGACCAAAGATCTTGAGGTAGAATCCATCCTCTGCATTGAAAGGATTGAGATAAGTTGACGGATCTTGGTAATCACCTACCCAACCATCAAAGTTCAAATCATAGTCACGATTAGCAGGCGTTGGTGCCAAGAAAGCTACGTTATTAAAATCATCTGTTGACAGTTGCTGAACATCAATGACAATGTTATCAGCACCTAAAACCGACTCAAGGGTCTGCTTAACTGAGTTCATGCCTGTCACAGCATTTTTACTTGTTTGATCAACAGCCACATCCAAGTGAATTGGGAAAGTCACACCTTGACTTGCCAATTCTTTTTTAGCTTCCGCAAATTTTGCTTGGGCTTTTTCTTTGTTGAAATAGGCATCCTGAGCATCTGCCAGGTTCATACCTGACCACTCTGTACCATAGTTAACCAATTTAGAAGCGACTACTTCTCCAAAGGTCTTGTCTCCAACTTGGACAAATGTAGGAGGCACTAGGGTGTTACGAAGGGTCTTGCTAGCTGCTTCTTCCCCATTTGACTGAGCAGAATAGGCTGTACGGTCCAAGGCAAAGTTCACCGCTTGGCGGAAGTTCTTGTTCAAGACAGCTGTCTCAGTTGACTTCTTCTGCTCATCTGTCGTTTTAGCAGTGTGATTGTAAGCCTTACGGTTGACATTGAAATTGAAATACCACGAAGTCTTGTCCTGCAAGCTATAGACAATATTATCCTTAAATTTTTCCTTAGTCTTAGCAAAGTTAGAACTATTTGGATAAACCCCAGCGATTGAGTAGGCTCCACTTTCAAAGTTACGGATGGTCAATTCTTGGTCTGAACCATCAAAATAAGCCAATTTCACGTGTTCAATCGATACTTTGTCATGATCATAGTAATGCGGATTTTTCACATACTCGATCGATGATTTTGATGTGAAGTCTTTTAACAAATACGGTCCACTGTAGAGAATGCTATTTGGAGACAGGGTCCCAAAATCTTTCCCTTTTGAATTTAGAAACTCTTCATTTACTGGGAAAAGAATACTGTTCGTTGTTTTTGAGTTCCAGTAAGGTTCTGGGCGTGCCAAAGTATACTCAACAGTCTGGTCGTCGATGGCCTTCACTCCAACCTTAGAAAAGTCAGAATCCGCTCCTGTAATATAATCATTCAAGCCCTTGATCGAGTTTTGAATCAAGTCAAGCGCCTGTGATTTATTATCCACTGCGTACTTGATACCTGTCACAAAATCCTGTGCCTTGACTGGGGCGTACTCTTCACCATCAGCTGTGAACCATTTGGCATCTTTTCTCAATTTGTAGGTATAAGTTAGACCGTCGCTTGAAACAGACCAATCTTCTGCCAAAGATGGAATTAGATTTCCATGATTGTCATTTTCAAGCAAACCATCAACTAAGTTAGTAATGATAGCTGTATTATCAGCGTAGTAGTCTAGTAAATAGTTAAATGTAGTTGGGTTTCCACTAAAGGTTGATGAGTAAGTTTTTGTATCTGAACCTGATTGTCCGCAAGCAGCTAAAAGCAAAGCAGCTGCAAAAGTCAGGCCTGCACTAAGGATACGCTTTTTTGTAGTCATCTTCTTTCTCCTTTATGTTAGTTTTTATAACATATGTTTATTTTACCAAAATAGTGGGAATTTGTAAAGTTAATTGAATTTTGAGAATGAAAGTTTATAAACATCGACAATAAAAAAAACAAAGGATTTTCTGCCTTTCATACAGTCATCCCTTGTTTTTATGCGATTTCAATTTTAAATTTTTCTGTAAAAAATATTTATAGTAATTCCACACAGAGAGCATCCCATGGAGCTAAGATTTGTTTTTCAAAGACTTCTTGAGCTGAGGTGTTTTCAATCAAGACAGATTTGACGTTTCCTTCTACGTTCAAGTCTTGTTCTGCATTGGACAAGTTAGCGACGACTAGGAAGCGACGGTCACCATCTTTACGGATATAGGCAAAAACCTTGTCAGCTGTTTCCAATAGTTTAAAGTCAGCTCGAATCAGCCAGCTATTTTCTTTACGGATTTGAACTAGCTTCTGATAGGTATAGAAAATAGAATCTGGATTTGCCAGCGCTTCTTGAACGTTGATTGTTTGGTAGTTTGGATTCACTGCCAACCAAGGTTGACCTGTTGAGAAACCAGCGTTTTTACTCTCATCCCATTGCATGGGAGTACGGGCATTGTCTCGTCCAATGACACGGATACTGTCCATGATTTCTTCCATCGGAATGCCTTTTTCAAGAGCCTCACGCGCATAGTTGAGGGATTCGATATCTTCTACTTGATCCAGTGTTTCAAACGGATAGTTGGTCATCCCAATTTCCTCACCTTGGTAAATATAAGGTGTCCCTCTCATGAGATGAAGTAAAATTGCAAAGGCTTTGGCAGATTTTTCGCGGTATTCTTGGTCATTTCCCCAGATTGAGACGATACGAGGAAGGTCATGATTGTTCCAGAAAAGCGAATTCCAGCCGTCCTCAACGCCTAACTCTGTCTGCCATTTGTTGAAAATCTCTTTTAACTTAGCAATATTCAGTTCTTTTTGATAGTGCCACTTAGGCTGACCTTCCTGATACTGAAGACCGATATGTTCAAAATGGAAGACCATAGACAATTCTTGCCCCTTTGGATCAGAGTAGAGCTTGGCAATCTCTGGCGTTGCTCCCCAGGTTTCCCCTACTGTCAAGAGATTCTTATCTCCAAAGGTGGCCTGATTCATCTCCTTGAGATAAGGGTGGAGCATAGGACCATTATTGACTACTTTCTCGTCAGGAATTTTCCCAATCATGTCAATGACATCCATGCGGAAACCGCCAATCCCTTTATCAATCCAAAAGTTCATCATCTCATAAATTTTCTGACGAAGTTTTTCATTTTCCCAGTTGAGATCTGGCTGTTTCTTACTGAAAAAGTGGAGATAGTACTGACCTGACTTTTCATCGTACTCCCAAGCAGACCCACTAAAGATAGACTCCAAATCGTTGGGTTCATCCCGCCAGATATAGTAGTCTCGTTCAGGGCTATCAGGATTTTCACAGGCCTCGACAAACCAAGCATGCTCATCTGAAGTATGATTGACCACTAAGTCCATGATGATACGAATATCACGTTTCTTAGCTTCCGTGATCAGTTGGTCCATATCCTCCATGGTCCCGAAAATAGCCGCAATCGCTTGATAATCAGCAATATCATAGCCATTATCATCCATAGGACTGTCATAAACAGGAGAAAGCCAAATCGCTGTAATTCCTAACTTGGCTAGATAGTCTAACTTACTGGTAATTCCTGGCAAATCGCCAATTCCATCTCCGTTGCTATCCATAAAGCTCTTAGGATAAACTTGATAGACTACGGCATTGTGCCACCATTTTTCTTGCATCTTCTTACCTCATTATTTTAATAATCTATAGTCTATGATAGCGCTTTTTAGATATTTGTGCAAGCGTTTGCCTAATCTTTTTGATTCCTTTTTTAACTCCATAGTTTCCTAACTTCCAATTTTTTATTATAATAGAGATCAGAGGTAAAAAAATGAAAAAACAAGCTTTTAGTTCTGAACAATATTTGAATCTACAGCGCGACCATATTTTGGAGCGCATTAACCAATTTGATGGCAAGCTCTACTTGGAGTTTGGTGGCAAAATGTTAGAAGACTTTCACGCTGCTCGTGTCCTTCCTGGTTATGAACCTGACAACAAAATCAAGCTCTTGCAAGAATTGAAAGAGCAGGTTGAGGTTGTGATTGCTATTAATGCTAGCAACATCGAACATTCCAAGGCACGTGGTGACTTGGGCATTTCTTATGACCAAGAAGTTCTTCGTTTGATTGACAAATTCAATGAATTGGGAATTTTTGTTGGCTCCGTTGTCATCACACAGTACGCTGGTCAACCAGCTGCAGATGCCTTCCGCAACCAACTTGATAAAAACGGAATTGATTCTTATCTTCATTATCCAATCAAAGGATATCCGACGGATATGGATCACATCATTTCACCCGAAGGAATGGGGAAAAATGACTACATCAAAACCAGTCGTAACTTGATTGTCGTAACCGCTCCTGGACCTGGTTCTGGAAAATTGGCAACGTGTATGTCCAATATGTACCACGACCAAATCAATGGCATCAAGTCTGGCTACGCTAAATTTGAAACCTTCCCAGTTTGGAATCTTCCCCTTCATCATCCAGTCAACTTGGCTTATGAAGCTGCTACAGCTGACCTTGATGATGTCAACATGATTGATCCTTTCCATCTTCAAACCTATGGAGAAACCACTGTCAACTACAACCGTGATATCGAAATCTTCCCAGTGCTCAAACGTATGTTGGAACGTATCCTTGGTGAATCTCCATACGCTTCACCAACAGACATGGGTGTCAACATGGTTGGTTTCGCTATTACAGATGATGAGGCTGCTATCGAAGCTTCTAAACAAGAAATCATCCGCCGTTACTATCAAACTGTTCTTGATTTTAAAGCCGAAAAAGTTGGCGAAGCTGCTGTCAAGAAAATCGAGTTGCTTATGAACGACCTCGGTATCACACCTGCAGACCGTAAGGTTGCTGTTGCTGCACGCCAAAAAGCAGAAGAAACTGGCGGACCAGCTCTAGCCCTTGAATTGCCAAATGGGGAAATTGTCACTGGTAAGAACTCAGAACTCTTTGGTCCTACAGCCGCTGCTCTTATCAACGCCATCAAGAAATCAGCTAACATTGCCAAGGAAGTAAAACTAATCGAGCCTGAAGTTGTTAAGCCAATCCAAGGTCTTAAAATCGATCATCTCGGTAGCCGTAATCCACGCCTACATTCAAATGAAATTTTGATTGCACTTGCTATCACAGCTACAGAAAATCCTGATGCTGCTCGTGCTATGGAAGAACTTGGCAACCTCAAAGGAAGCGAAGCCCACTCAACCATCATCTTAACCGATGAAGACAAGAATGTCCTTCGTAAACTGGGTATCAACGTAACCTTTGACCCTTACTACCAATACGACCGCTTGTATCGTAAATAAAGATTTCAACCTCTCCAACCTCGGAGAGGTTTTCTCTCTGCCTCAAGAGCCGGCTTTATGTTATAATGAAAGAAGAAAACTGAAAGGATTTACCATGTCAAAAGAAGTTATTGTTGAAAGTTTTGAACTTGACCACACTATTGTTAAAGCACCTTATGTCCGCTTGATTGGGGAAGAAACAGGGCCAAAGGGAGACATCATCTCCAATTATGATATTCGCTTGGTACAACCAAATGAAGACTCGATCCCTACCGCTGGACTTCACACCATCGAACACCTCTTGGCTAAACTCATCCGTACCCGCATTGACGGCATGATTGACTGTTCACCATTTGGTTGCCGCACAGGCTTCCACATGATTATGTGGGGCCGTCACACCAGTGCTGAAATCGCGGCTGTTATCAAGGATTCGCTCAAGGAAATCGCTGAGACTACTACTTGGGAAGATGTCCCTGGAACAACCATCGAATCTTGCGGCAACTACAAGGATCACAGCCTCTTTTCTGCTAAAGAATGGGCAAAACTCATCCTAGAACAAGGGATTTCAGATGATGCCTTTGAACGCCATGTCATCTAAACACAAAAAAAGGAACCAGTTTTTTTCAGCTGGTTCCTTCTTTTTTATTCTCAAAATCTCTAGTTAAGCTTTCTCACGAATAACCAAACCACCGTCTTCCATATCTGCTTCTAGGTGTTTGGCATCTAGGTGATCCAAGTGGAAGTCTGTGACTTTGTCACGGATTTGTTGTTCAACCACACGACGGAGTGGACGAACACCCATGACTTCATCGTAGCCTTCTTCTGTGATATAGTCTTTAGCCGCTTGACTAACTGCTAAATCAATGTCTTTCTTAGCCAAGGTTTGGTTGACTTCAGCCAGCATCAAGTCCACAATTTTAGAAAGGTCTTCCTTAGTCAAGTGTGAGAACTCAATGACTGCGTTAAAGCGGTTGAGGAACTCTGGACGGAAGAATGGTTTCAAACGGTCCATCAATTCTGGTTTGTCCGCATCTTCTGTCAAGTTAGCTTCGTAACCAAAGCCTGCGTTTGAAGTTGCGATAATCACCGTATTCTTGAAGTTTACTGTATTTCCTTGACCATCTGTCAAACGACCATCATCTAGAACTTGGAGGAGAAGAGTAATCACTTGAGGATCAGCCTTTTCAATTTCATCCAAGAGAATGATAGAGTATGGATTGCGACGGACACGTTCTGTCAAGGTATTGCTATTGTCATCATAACCCACATAGCCTGCTGTTGTACCAATTAGCTTAGAAACGGCTGTGCGGTCACTGTATTCAGACATATCCAAACGGATGATGGCCTCCTTAGTTCCAAACATATCGAGAGCCAATTGCTTAGCAAGTTCTGTCTTACCAACCCCAGTTGGTCCTACAAAGAGGAAACTACCGATTGGGCGATTGCCTTCATCGAAACCAGCACGGTTACGACGGATGGCACGAGCTACAGCTTCAACTGCTTTATCTTGACCGATAACCTTGGTTTGTAAACGGTGACCCATATCTTTCAAACGTTCGATATCCGTTGCACCCATTTGTGATACTGGGATTCCAGTCATACGTTCTACAGATTCAGCTACATCATTAACTGTTGCTGTAACCTTATGATCTTCAGTATGGTTGGCAATTTGTTTTTCAAGTTCTTCGATACGAACTTTTGCATTAAGAGCTGCTTCAAAATCTTCTGCCTCAACTGCTTTTTCTTGCTTGTCTTTTTCTGCCTCAATTTCACGTTCAACAGCATGCACATCTGTTACAGGATGTTGTGCTGCCAAGTGAGCCGCTGTTACATCGACAAGGTCGATAGCTTTATCTGGCAAGCTGCGTTGTGGAATGTATTGGACAGAATAATCCACTGCTGCTTTCAAAACTTCGTCTGGCAAAATGACATTGTGGTGTTGCTGATAGAGGTCACGAATTCCTTGAAGGATTTTATATGTATCCTCTGCTGAAGGAGCATTGACCTTAACTTCGTTGAAACGACGAGCAAGAGCTGCATTTTTCAAGATGGTGTTACGGTATTCATCTTGAGTCGTTGCCCCAATCACTGTCAATTCTCCACGAGAGAGCGCCGGCTTGAGAATATCCGCAAGCCCTTTAGAACCACTATCTCCACCAGCGCTACCAGCACCGAGAATTTGGTGAATTTCATCAAAGAAGAGAATAATATTTCCTGCTTCTTTCACTTCATTGACTAAGTTTTGAACGTTTTCTTCAAAACTACCACGGTATTGAGTACCAGCCTCAAGACCTGAGATGTCAATGGAAATGATTTCCTTGTTCTTAATAGCGGCTGGGACATCTCCATTCACAATGGCTTGTGCTAAACCTTCGACAACAGCTGTCTTACCAACACCTGCATCTCCGACCAGAACAGGATTGTTCTTGGTACGGCGTGAAAGGATTTCAGATGTTTCTTGAATTTCCTTGTTTCGTCCGATAACAGGATCCAGCTTGCCCTCACGTGCTTCTGCTGTCAAGTTACGACCGAGTTTAGCAAGGACACCATCTTGTTTCATACCTGAAGCCTGTTGTTGCATTTGTCCATCAGTTTCTGCATTTCCTGGAAATTGACCAGTTGCACGATAATGAGCAAATTCCTCAGGTGTCACTTCACGTCCATTAATCAAGTAACGGCGATTTTCAGAACTATATCCTCGCATACCGCCCATCAATTGGTTAAATAAATCATCCATGTTGTTAAAATTATTAAAGTTGTTGTTCATATTCTTTACCTCTTTTTGTTATTTATTTTTACTGATATTGACTATCTTTGACCTTTGTTTTAAAAAATTTAGACTAGCTAACTAACTACTCTACGTACTATTTCTGGTTTTTCTTTTTCAAGCATGAGTAGACTATCTTTACTTCTGAAGATTTCGAGATTAAACATAGCCCCACCTCTTCCTATTTCACTTTAAATAAGCGTTTTAGTAAGGCTTTCATTTACCTTACGTTCATAATATACTACATTAGTCAGAAAAGGTCAAGAGATTTGACTTTAATTGACCAATAAATTTTACAAAAAGAAGAACTAGCTTTTAACTAGTCCTTCTTTGTATTATTTTATATAATTTTAACTCAATGCATCTAAGGCGTCATCCATTGAAAGAACTTCGTGGAAGACACGTTGTGTCAATTCAGTTTTTTGTTCTGGAGTGAGGTATTTAGTGTTTACACAGTATCCAGAGATACGTACGATAACATCTTCACCTGACATGATCTTTTCGTAAACATCGTTCAAGTCCATAACGTTCAAGTTAACGTGTTGTCCACCGTTTTCGAAGTAACCATCAAGGATTGTTACCAAGTTATCAACTTGTTCGTCACGAGTCTTACCAAGAGCACGAGGTGATACTTGTGTAGTCAATGAGATACCATCAGCTGCATAACTAAAGTCAAGGCTAGAAAGTGAGTTCAAGTTTTGCAACCATCCACCTTTAGCTTTGTTAGATGGGTTAGCACCTGGTGAGAAGAATTCAAGTTTAGACAAGTTGACAGAACCATCTTCGTTGAGGTATACACCTTTGTGGACTGGTGAGTTACCAGTTTGTTTAGAGTAAGCAACGTTAGATGTGATTGTCAAAAGTGATACTGTAGCTTCAGCGTCTTTGTAAAGTTTGTGGCTACGTAGACGAGTTGTGTAAGCTTCGATCAACCATTCTGCCAATTCGTTTGAACGTGGGTCATCTTCACCCCAACGTGGGTATTCACCGATTGTTTCGTAATCGTAGATGTAGCCATTTTCGTCACGGATTGGTTTAACTGTAGCGTATTTGATAGCTGACAATGTATCAACAGTGTTAGCAAATCCACAGATACCGAATCCCATGTTTGCACGTTGTTTAGTTGGCAAGAAGGCCATTTGAACAGCTTCGTAGTTGTACTTATCAGTCATGTAGTGGATGATGTTCAAAGCATCTACGTAAGTGTCAGTCAACCAGTCAAGAGATTTTTCAAAGTTTTCTTTAACTGATTCGAATTCAAGAACTTCGTCACGGATTGGTTCGATGTCAAATACTTTGTAGTCTTTGTGAACATCGTCGTAACCACCGTTCAAACCAGTAAGAAGGGCTTTCAATACGTTTACACGCGCACCGAAGTACTGGATGTTGTGGCGTTGTTCTTCATTTTCTGGGTCAAGTGGAGACACACAGCATGAAATACAGCTCATTTCACCATATCCGTCTTTAGCCATTGTTGTTACACCTTCGTATTGGATAGAAGAGTGTTTGTGGCTCATATGCATACAGTAGCGACGGAAGTTGTATGGCAATTTGTCAGTCCAAAGAACTGTCAAGTTTGGTTCTGGAGAGTTACCGATATTGTCAAGGGTGTTCAAGAAACGGTAGTCCATCTTAGTAACACGGTGACGACCGTCGTTACCCATACCAGCCATAGAAGTTGTGATGAAGGTTGGGTCACCTGAGTACAATTGGTCGTAAGCTTTTGTACGAGCAAATTTAACTGTACGAAGTTTCATAACGAAATCATCAACGAATTCTTGGATTTCTGATTCAGTAAATGTACCACGAGCAAGGTCACGTTCTGCAAAGATGTCCAATACGATTGGCACACGACCTAGAGATGTAGCAGCACCGTTGATAACACGGCAGACAGACATGAAGGCGATGTTAACCCATTGGATAGCTTCTTTAACGTTCATCGCTGGTTTGCGAACGTCAACTCCGTAAAGGTCACCCAAGCGAACAACTTGTTGCAATGCTTGGTATTGAAGGTTGATTTCTTCACGAAGACGGATTGTTTCTTCATCGATTTCTTCGATTGCATTCCAATCGTTTACTTTTTCTTGCATCAAGTAGTCTGCACCGTAAAGAGCAAGACGTGCGTAAACACCGATGATACGTCCACGTGAGTATGCATCTGGAAGACCAGTTACAGTGTGAGCGTGACGAGCGCGACGAATGTTTGAAGTGTAAGCACGGAAGATACCATCGTTAACTGTTGTTACGTATTTGGTGAAGATTTCGTGAACAGCTGGGTCTGGTTCGTATCCATTTTCTTTCAAAGTAGTTTCAGCCATACGGATACCACCTTTTGGCATGAAGTTCAATTTGAAGAGTTCATCGTTTTGGATACCGAAGATAACTTCGTTTTCTTTGTCGATAAATCCAGCAGGAATATCAGCAATAGATGTTGGACGAGTGTCCATTGGGAAACGAGTTTCTTCGTAGTGAGCCTTAGTTTCTTCTACAATTTTTTTGATGTGAAGTGAACGTTCTGTTGGTCCTGCGAGGAAGCTTTCGTCTCCATCATAAGGTGTGTAGTTAGCTTGTACGAAGCGTGATACACTTGCTTTTTCTTTCCAATCTACGCCTTTGAAGCCTTCCCAAGCTTTGTCAAAAATATCTTGTGCTTCAACAACTGTCTTAACAACCATGTTAATGTCCTCTTTTTTCTTTCTAGTAACAGCCATCTGTTACATTCATGAGACAAGTATACCATACAGTAATCGTTTTCAACAAGTGGAAAATCCCTATTTCCACACTTTCTTTTCTAAAACAGTCTATATTTCGTTCCAAACTGTATTATATTTTTGAAAAAACGAAGTCCTTTTTCCTTTTTTTCAGAAAAAAGGGTATAATGAAAGAAAATAAGCAGTAAAAAGGAGCTATGCATGTTGATTTTTCCTTTGTTAAATGATTTGTCAAGAAAAATCATCCATATTGACATGGATGCCTTTTTTGCTGCGGTGGAAATCAGAGATAATCCTAAACTCAGAGGAAAACCTGTCATTATCGGCAATGACCCTCGGCAAACAGGTGGGCGTGGTGTCGTTTCCACTTGTAGCTATGAGGCGCGAGCTTTTGGTGTCCATTCAGCCATGAGCTCTAAGGAAGCCTATGAGCGTTGTCCCCAAGCCGTCTTCATCTCAGGAAATTATGAGAAATACAAATCTGTGGGACTCCAGATCCGAGCTATCTTTAAGCGTTATACAGATTTAATAGAACCCATGAGCATTGACGAAGCCTATTTGGATGTAACAGAAAATAAACTCGGTATCAAGTCAGCAGTCAAAATCGCTCGCCTCATTCAAGAGGATATTTGGCAAGAACTCCATCTAACTGCTTCTGCTGGCGTTTCCTACAACAAATTCTTAGCTAAAATGGCTAGTGATTATCAAAAACCACATGGTCTGACAGTGATTCTACCTGACCAGGCTGAGGACTTTCTCAAACAAATGGATATTTCCAAGTTTCATGGAGTAGGAAAAAAGACGGTAGAACGTCTTCATCAAATGGGCGTTTTTACCGGCGCTGATTTGCTTGAAGTCCCTGAGGTAACCCTAATAGACCGTTTTGGCAGGCTGGGCTATGACCTTTATCGAAAGGCTCGTGGCATCCACAATTCCCCAGTCAAATCCAATCGTATCCGTAAATCAATCGGGAAGGAGAAAACCTATGGGAAGATTCTACGTGCTGAGGAAGACATCAAAAAAGAGCTGACTCTCCTATCAGAAAGAGTCGCTCTCAATCTACATCAACAAGAAAAAGCTGGAAAAATTGTCATTTTGAAAATCCGCTACGAGGACTTTTCAACTCTTACTAAACGAAAAAGTCTTGCTCAAAAAACACAGGACGCTACTCAGATAAGCCAAATTGCCCTGCAGCTCTATGAAAAATTAAGCGAGAAAGAAAGAGGTATCCGCCTGTTGGGGATTACCGTGACTGGATTTTAAAACCTTGAAGAGCTGTCCCTTCAAGGTTTTTTCTTATACAAATAAACGCACAAAACTATAGAGCAACAAGACACTACCGAGTACGATACGGTATTTACCAAAAAGAGTAAAGTCATGTTTTTTTACATAGCTTGTCAAGAAGCGAATAGCGACCATGCTGACTGCAAAGGCCACTCCCATCGCAACCAAGAGCAAGAACAATTGCCCAAAGTTCAAGAGTTGTCCTGCTTTTATAAATTTGAAAATCTTTAATGCACTGGCTCCAAACATAACAGGAATTCCAAGATAGAAGGTAAATTCTGTCACAACAGAACGACTGGTTCCATTTAACAAACCACCGACAATCGTTGCCCCAGAACGACTCGTTCCTGGTAAAAGAGCAAGAACTTGGAAGAGTCCGATATAGAAGGCCGTCGTATAAGGAAGCTTGTCCAACTCTGTTACACTTGGTTCGATAGCACGAGCTTTATTGCGCTTTTCCAAATAGATAAAGGCAATCCCATAGATAATCAACATGAGAGCAACTGAAACCATGTTATGAAAGTGGGTATCAAACCAATCATCAAACTTAAATACTGCAAGCAAAGGTAAAGTGGCAACCAAGACCTTCAACCACAGTCTCCAAGTCTTACGAACTTCCTGCTTGTCTTTACTTGGTTTAAAGGGATTGAGCTTGTTAAAGTAAATGACCATAACCGCTAAAATAGCACCAAGCTGAATCACGACATTAAACATGGACATAAAGGCTTCATTTTGATTTTGGTATTGGATAAACTCCTCTGCTAAAATCAAGTGACCTGTACTCGAAATCGGCAACCATTCCGTAATTCCTTCAACAATCCCGAAGAAGATAGATTTTAAAATTTCAATAAGATACATAGATTACTCCTTTTTCTATCTTCCATTATAGCATACTTTTTCAGTATATGGCAGTTCTCTTTAAAAGGCACCGATACTGCCACCGCCTCCTCCTCCAGAGAAGCCACCGCCAGAACTTCCACTTCCAGAAGATACGGAATAGGTACTTGCTGTGTTTGCGACGCTGGCATAATGGCTCATTTGCGCACTTGAATGATAAAACATACTATGCCAACCATAAGCTACATAGAGGTTGATATCTGGATTTTCCACTTGGATATGATGAACCTTCATCAAATGGCTGACCTTGTCCGCATAGCCAAATAAAGTCGCATAGACCAAGAGGCGATTCCAGACCACAATACTTTCCAATTCAGCCTGATCCAATCGTGCAATCTCACGCAACATATTTTCAAAACTGGTCCAGAGATAGTAGACTTCTGCCCCTGCTTCATTTAGGACACCATCACGATTATCTAGACGAAGCTTCCAATAATAGAAAACAGCCAAAACCAAACCTAGAAAACCAAGTATTGGCAAGGGGAGGTAAAGATAGCCATAAACATCCAAACTGTACAAGAACAAACCAAATCCGATAAATAAAGGCAAGATAGTAGAGAGTCCCATACCCACTTGCAAGGCCTTTTCCCCACCAGTTAAAGGACGATAATAATCTGGGAGCCCCCAGAAGGAAACTCGTTTTCTCACTCCTTCTTGCATCTGGTTCAATACTTCTTCAAAAGAAGATTTGAGTTGAAGCCCCTTTGCTTGAATCCGTTTTTCATCAGAGGCTTTTGCTCTACGATAAAGACTATCAGATACCTTGTAATCCGCAAACAAATTGGAAAGAGTTGCTTCTTTTTTGCCTGAAAAGGCCAGATTTAGACAGTCTATCTCAAAACTTGACAAGCCATCTTCTTTCACCAGTCTCAAGCCAACTGCATCTCCTTCTGAAATAATAGAGACATTCCCACGGTCTATCACATCTAGCAAGGTAGCTTGAATAAGTTGGTCAAAGGTAAATTTACCTGCTCCTTTTGTTAGAGGACTCACTTCCTCCAAGGAGGTCGAGTAGACAGCCTCTGATAAAACCATAGGCTCTAATTCCATCGGTGGTTCATAGATACGATGATTTTTGGCATATTTGACAGAAGGAGTGGTCTTTCTTCTATAAATAAAATAGAAGCAGACACTTAATAACAAGGAGATAGAAAGTATCGAAGGGAAGACCCAAGTAACGAGTTGTTTACTTTGCTCTTTTTCTTTAAAAATCGAGTCTTCTATCTTATTAAACTCTTCTAAACGATTTCCTTTCAATCCCTGATCCCTAGCGCTAGCAAAATCGGTCCGAGGCCAATAGGCATGTAACTCAACTCCACGTTTAGCCGGAAGATTGTCTAAACGGATAGTATAATCAAGGTTACTCTTTTCAACCGTTCCCTCTCTAAAAAGTTTCCCTGTATGGAAAAAGAGTTTTTCAGCCCCCTTGTCTCCCCTTACATGAAATTCAAACTTCCCAATAGCCCCTGAACTATCTGTCAGAGGTTGCCAATTTAATTCAGCGATATCATCATAAAGGAAAAGCAAATTCTTTAAGTTCCAGATAAGGTCAATTTCAACTGTGTCGCCTTCCTGGCCTGGATTATAGACTTTAACAGTATAACCATCTGCTCCTTCTATCACTTCGCTAGTAACGTCTGCTAGTTCAGCACCATTTTTCGCAGCCTGAACCTTTGGATGAGGATCAATGTCAAATCCACTAGGCATCTTGCCTGCACGTCCAAGTCCCACGATTTGACCCTTAAAGTCCTCCTCAAACTGGTAAACTATCTTCTGTCTAAATTCTGCTGTATTGTCTGCATGAATATACAAATCACCTTGATAAGAGTTTATCTTGAAATCAATGGCAAAAACAGAGAATGGCAGAAGACAAAACAAGCCTAACACCAGTAAGAAAAAAGTTTTTTTCATCAACTAAGCCCCCTTTTTATCTTTGCTATCATTATATCATTTTTTCACAAGTAAGGGCTTACCTATATTGAAAAATAGAGTTTTTTTCGATAAAATAGGAGACAGTTATTTTTTAATAGATTAGAAATAGGAGAAATCATGAGAAAAATATACTTATCTATTTTCACAAGTCTCTTGCTGATGCTGGGACTTGTCAATGTTGCCCAAGCCGATGAATATTTACGCATCGGGATGGAAGCAGCATATGCTCCCTTTAACTGGACTCAGGACGATGATAGCAATGGAGCTGTCAAAATCGATGGGACTAACCAGTATGCTAACGGATACGATGTTCAAATCGCCAAGAAAATCGCTAAGGACTTAGGTAAAGAACCTTTAGTTGTTAAAACCAAGTGGGAAGGTCTAGTCCCTGCCCTTACTTCTGGTAAGATTGACATGATTATCGCAGGTATGAGTCCAACTGCCGAACGCAAACAAGAAATTGCCTTTTCAAGCAGCTACTACACTAGCGAACCAGTTTTGCTTGTCAAAAAAGATTCTGCCTACGCAAGTGCTAAATCTTTGGATGACTTTAACGGTGCGAAAATCACTTCTCAACAAGGTGTCTACCTTTATGACTTGATTGGTCAAATCCCAGGCGCTAAAAAAGAAACTGCCATGGGAGACTTCGCTCAAATGCGCCAAGCACTTGAAGCTGGTGTTATCGATGCTTATGTTTCTGAACGACCAGAAGCTCTGACTGCTGAAGCTGCTAACTCTAAGTTCAAGATGGTTCAAGTAGAACCAGGTTTCAAAACTGGGGAAGAAGATACGGCTATTGCCATTGGACTTCGTAAAGATGACAATCGTATTAGTCAAATCAATACCAGCATTGAAACCATTTCAAAAGACGACCAAGTTGCCTTGATGGATCGTATGATCAAAGAGCAACCTGCCGAAGCTACAACAACTGAAGAGACTAGCAGTAGTTTCTTTAGCCAAGTCGCTAAAATTCTTTCTGAAAACTGGCAACAACTCTTGCGTGGTGCTGGTATCACTCTTTTAATCTCTATCGTCGGAACCATCATAGGTCTCATTATCGGTCTTGCCATCGGTGTTTTCCGTACTGCTCCTCTCTCTGAAAACAAAGCCATTTACGGCCTACAAAAACTAGTCGGCTGGATTCTCAATGTCTACATTGAAATTTTCCGTGGTACACCTATGATCGTTCAATCGATGGTTATCTACTATGGAACTGCCCAAGCTTTCGGGATCAACCTTGACCGCACACTAGCTGCTATCTTCATCGTTTCGATCAACACCGGTGCCTACATGACCGAAATCGTTCGTGGTGGTATCCTAGCAGTTGACAAGGGACAATTTGAAGCCGCAACTGCACTCGGTATGACTCATAACCAAACCATGCGTAAGATTGTCCTACCTCAGGTAGTCCGTAACATCCTACCAGCAACTGGTAATGAATTTGTCATCAATATCAAAGATACATCTGTATTGAACGTTATCTCTGTTGTCGAACTTTATTTCTCAGGAAATACCGTAGCAACTCAAACCTATCAATACTTCCAGACATTTACAATCATCGCCGTGATTTACTTTGTCCTCACCTTCACCGTAACACGTATCCTACGCTTCATCGAACGCCGCATGGACATGGATACCTATACTACAGGTGCTAACCAAATGCAAACGGAGGATTTGAAATAATGACACAAGCAATCCTTGAAATTAAACACCTCAAAAAATCCTATGGTCAAAATGAAGTGCTAAAAGACATTTCACTCACTGTCCACAAGGGAGAGGTTATCTCTATCATCGGAAGCTCTGGAAGCGGGAAATCAACCTTCCTACGCTCTATTAACTTACTTGAAACACCAACTGATGGACAAATCCTTTATCATGGACAAAACGTCCTCGAAAAAGGCTATGACCTCACGCAATACCGTGAAAAGTTGGGGATGGTGTTCCAATCCTTTAACCTCTTTGAAAATCTCAACGTTCTCGAAAACACAATTGTCGCTCAGACGACTGTCCTTAAACGCGAACGTACAGAAGCTGAAAAGATTGCCAAAGAAAACCTTGAAAAGGTCGGCATGGGAGAACGCTACTGGCAAGCGAAACCAAAACAACTCTCAGGGGGGCAAAAACAACGTGTGGCCATCGCTCGTGCCCTTTCAATGAATCCTGACGCAATTCTCTTTGATGAACCAACATCAGCTCTCGATCCAGAAATGGTTGGAGAAGTCCTCAAAATCATGCAAGATCTAGCTCAGGAAGGCTTAACCATGATTGTCGTAACCCACGAAATGGAATTTGCCCGTGATGTCTCTCACCGTGTTATCTTTATGGATAAGGGCGTGATTGCTGAAGAAGGCAAACCAGAAGACCTCTTCACCAATCCTAAAGAAGACCGAACAAAAGAGTTCCTTCAACGTTATCTCAAATAAAAAGAAAAGACTGCATAAATCGTGCAGTCTTTTTGCTGTCCTCATACTCTTCGAAAATCAAATTCAAACCACGTCAGCTTCGCCTTGCCGTACTCA
>NZ_CAJZDT010000013.1:0-25245 GCF_915066115.1 uncultured Streptococcus sp.
AGAATGGCAGGGAGTTCCTGTCTTTAATGATAAGGCTGATTTAGCAGGCTTTAAAGCGGATGTTTGGGTAGATTTTACAACTCCAGCTGTTGCCTATGAAAATACACGCTTTGCTCTTGAAAATGGCTTTGCTCCAGTAGTTGGAACAACAGGTTTCACGAGTGAAGAAATTGTAGAGCTAAAATCATTTTCTCGTGCCCAAGATTTGGGTGGCTTGATCGCTCCTAACTTTGCCTTAGGTGCTGTTTTACTCATGCAATTTGCGACGCAGGCTGCCAAATATTTCCCAAATGTGGAGATTATCGAGCTCCATCATGACAAGAAAAAGGATGCACCGAGTGGAACAGCTATTAAAACAGCTGAGTTAATGGCAGAAGTTCGAGAGTTTGCTCAGCAAGGTGCTCCTGATGAAGAAGAATTGATTGCAGGTGCCCGTGGTGCTGACTTTGATGGCATGCGGATTCACTCAGTTCGTTTACCAGGCTTGGTAGCACATCAGGAAGTCATCTTTGGCAATCAGGGAGAAGGATTGACCCTCCGTCATGACTCCTATGATCGCAGCTCCTTCATGACAGGGGTGAATTTGGGAATTAAAGAAGTTGTCAAGCGTCATGAGCTTGTCTATGGATTAGAACACTTATTATGAGATTAACGCAAATGCCTTCTGAATTTCAGAAGGCTTTACCAGTATTAGAAAAAATTAAAGAAGCAGGTTTTGAGGCCTATTTTGTTGGAGGATCTGTTCGAGATGCCCTTCTCAATCGCCCTATCCATGATGTGGATATTGCGACCTCTTCTTATCCAGAAGAAACCAAGCAGATTTTTCCTCGAACAGCCGATATCGGAATCGAGCATGGAACCGTCTTGGTTTTAGATGGGGATGAGGAGTATGAGGTAACCACCTTTCGGACAGAAGATGTTTATGTGGACTATCGCAGACCCAGTGCGGTTTCCTTTGTGCGCTCACTAGAAGAAGACCTCAAACGCCGTGATTTTACAGTCAACGCCTTTGCCTTGAATGAGACAGGGGAAATCGTTGACTTATTCCATGGCTTAGAGGATTTGGAAAAACAAGTCTTGCGGGCAGTTGGAGTGGCTAGTGAGCGTTTCAACGAAGATGCTTTGCGGATTATGCGTGGTTTCCGTTTTCAAGCCAGCCTTGGCTTCGAACTTGAGCCAAAAACGTTTAAAGCTATGAAGACCTTGACGCCACTTTTGGAGAAAATTTCTGTGGAACGTACCTTCGTTGAGTTTGATAAACTCTTGCTGGCTCCGTTTTGGAGAAGGGGCTTGGCTTCTATGATTGAGAGCCGAGCTTATGACTATCTCCCTGATATGGCATCTAGCCAGGATAAGCTCAACAGACTGTTTGATCTGGAGACTGATTTCACTTTTGAATCTTCTGAACAAGCCTGGGCAGCTCTTTTGTGGGCTTTGGAGATTGAAAATGCGCAGCCATTTTTGAAAGCTTGGAAGACCTCACGCCAGTTTGCCAAGCAAGTTCAGGATTTGCTGACTATTTTGGCTCTGCGTGAAAAGGGAGAATTGAGCAAGCGCGATTGTTATCGCTTTGACTTGGATTTACTTTTACAGGCTGAAAATCTTCGTCAGGCTCAAGGAAAAGAAGTCAACCCACAAGCTATCACAGAAACCTACCAGAGTTTGACCATTCATGATAAGAAAGAAATTCAGATTAATGGTGGCATTTTGATTAAGGAATATGGTTATCAGCCGGGCCCAGATTTGGGAGAGATTTTAACAGAGATTGAGTATGCCATTGTTGATGGAGAATTGGAAAATCACCGTCAAGCTATCCATGCTTATCTGAGGGAGAAAAAATGAGTGATTTTATCGTTGAAAAACTAAGTAAATCCGTCGGTGACAAGACCGTTTTTAAGGATATTTCCTTTATTATCCATGACCTAGATAGAATCGGTCTGATTGGTGTCAATGGAACGGGCAAGACTACCCTTTTGGATGTTCTTTCTGGTGTTTCTGGCTTTGATGGGGATGTCAGTCCATTTTCAGCTAAGAATGACTACCAGATTGGTTACTTGACCCAGGATCCTGATTTTGATGATAACAAGACGGTCTTGGATACGGTTCTATCAAGCGACCTCAAGGAAATCCAGCTCATTCGTGAGTATGAGTTGATCATGCTCAACTACAGCGAGGACAAGCAGGCACGGCTGGAACGGGTCATGGCTGAGATGGACTCTCTCCAAGCTTGGGAAATTGAAAGTCAGGTCAAGACTGTTCTCAGTAAGCTAGGAATTCAGGACTTATCGACTCCTGTTGGGGAATTGTCAGGTGGTCTCAGAAGACGGGTTCAGTTGGCGCAAGTCTTACTTGGCAACCACGACCTCTTGCTGCTGGACGAGCCGACCAACCATTTAGATATTGCGACTATTGAGTGGCTGACCCTCTTTTTAAAAAATTCCAAGAAGACTGTCCTTTTTATCACCCACGATCGTTATTTCCTAGATGCGCTGTCAACACGGATTTTCGAGTTGGATCGAGCTGGATTGGCCGAGTATCAAGGCAATTATCAGGACTATGTTCGCCTTAAGGCTGAACAAGATGAGCGCGATGCGACTCTTCTTCACAAAAAAGAACAACTCTACAAACAAGAATTGGCCTGGATGCGCAGACAACCGCAGGCGCGTGCAACCAAGCAGCAGGCTCGTATCAATCGTTTCCATGACTTGAAAAAGGAAGTTTCAGGCAATACTGCTGAGACAGACTTGACCATGAACTTTGAGACCAGTCGGATAGGTAAAAAAGTCATCGATTTTCAGGATGTTTCTTTTGCCTATGAAAATAAGCCTATTTTGCAAGATTTTAATCTCTTGGTGCAGGCTAAAGATCGTATTGGAATTGTTGGGGACAACGGTGTGGGGAAATCAACCCTGCTCAACCTGATTGCTGGCAGTCTTGAGCCGACAGCAGGACAAGTTGTGATAGGGGAAACTGTTCGCATCGCCTATTTCTCTCAACAAATTGAGGGCTTGGATGAAAGCAAGCGAGTGATCAATTACTTGCAGGAAGTGGCAGAAGAGGTCAAGACCAGCGGTGGTTCTAGTACTTCGATTGCAGAGTTGCTGGAGCAGTTCCTCTTCCCACGTTCGACGCATGGAACCTTGATTGAGAAATTGTCTGGGGGAGAGAAAAAACGTCTTTATCTCCTCAAACTGCTCTTGGAAAAACCAAATGTTCTTCTTTTAGATGAGCCAACCAATGATTTGGATATTGCAACCTTGACAGTTTTGGAGAATTTCTTGCAAGGCTTTGCTGGTCCAGTTTTGACTGTTAGTCACGACCGCTATTTCTTGGATAAGGTAGCGACCAAGATTCTCGCATTTGAGAATGGTAAAATTCATCCTTTCTTTGGTCATTACACCGACTATCTTGATGAAAAAGCCTTTGAAACAGATATGGCTAATCAAGTGCAAAAGGCTGAAAAGGAGAAAGTGGTCAAGGTCCGTGAAGACAAGAAACGCATGACCTACCAAGAAAAGCAGGAGTGGGCAAGCATTGAAGGTGATATTGAAGCCTTGGAAGATCGTATCGCTGCTATTGAAGAGGAGATGCAGGCCAACGGCTCTGACTTTGGCAAACTGGCTACTCTCCAAAAAGAACTGGATGAGAAAAACGAAGCACTCCTTGAAAAATACGAACGCTATGAGTATCTCAGTGACTTTGATAGCTAGAAGAATGGAAAAATCCCGTCTCATGACAGGATTTCTCTATTCTTTTTTTGTTTCTTGGTGAAAGATATTTTGCCAGGTTTCGTGGCGACGCCAGATACTGGTATGGATGATACCATCTAACTCATAGGAGATGAGTTTAGTCTTCTGACTGATGGAAGTGATCTGAATATCCTTGATAGCGGAATTCAAGTCTTTTTCGGCTTTATAGGCCTCTTTATCCATCTGCTCTCCATCTTGACGAATATAGACAAAATCGTCAGCCAAGAGTTCTTCCAGTTGATTTCCTTGGTCAATCAATTGTTCGCGCATAAGCAATTTTTTGTAGACATTGTCTAAAATTTCATCCTCAGGGATAGGTGCTGGCTCGATATGGACATCGGTATCAAAGACTCCAAAACGTTCCTCCAACATAGACTCGACTTGATCCGCAATCTCGTGGCTCTCATAAACCGACAAGTCAGGATTCATTTCTAGCGTAATATCCAGGTAGATGTTGCTACCGTAGGTACGACCTCTTTGGGACTTAACCTTGCTGATTTTGGGAATTTCCATGATGGCCTTTTGATAATCCTCAAGCAAACGGTCGTCAAAACCATCTGAAAGGCTAAAGGAAGACTCGATAAAGATATCATAGGCAGTTTTCAAGATAAAGAAAGTGATGATGATAGCGACCAGTTTATCCACAATGGGATAATTGAAACTGCTAGCCAGGATGGCAATGGTGGTACCAAGTGAGGTAACAGCGTCAGAAAGATTGTCCTTTGCTGCGGCCTTGAGTGCCTTGGAGTTGGATTTCTTACTGAGGCGAGTATTGTAGAGATAAACTAGAAACATAATCGCTGCAGAAATGATTCCTAGAGTTGCACCAAGAGGGTCAATAACCGTTTCTTCACGACTGAGAATCTTCTGAATGGTGTCCCTTAGAACATCGAAACCGACATAGAACATGATGATGGAAGTAATTAAGCTAGCCAAATCTTCAATCTTCCAGTGACCAAAACGGTGGTCACGGTCTGCAGGCTGGCGCGCCATTCGAATCCCGATTAAGAGGGCCACATTTCCAATGATGTCCGAGACGTTGTTAAAACCATCGGCTACCAAACTGGATGAATGAAGAAGATGGCCAGTAGCCAATTTGGCTGCAGATAAGAGCAGGTAGGTCGAAATACTGATAATGGCCCCACGCTCAGCTAACTTGAGATTTGAGATAGATTGCTTCATTCAACTTCCTTTCTAGTCACATAGCATTCTACCATTATACTGGTTTTCAAGGGAAAATTCAAATAAGGCAGTTTTTACTCTTTGAAAACTTTTCAAAATTTGGTATAATAGTACTACTCAAGGGAGTAGCTGGCAGAAACCTGTGATAGTGTCGTCATTCCGAATTTTATACTGAAAAGTATGCTTTCCGGCCCTATCTTAAACAGCGAGACTTGTTATGATTAATAGGTCTCTTTTTGTTTGTCGTGAAAAGATACGATGAGAAAAAGAGAGTCTGTTTTGCACACAATGTCAAGGAGGAGACACATGTCAAAAGAACAAAAACGCCAAGCGTTTTACACTCAGAGTCCTGAAGAGGTCTTGCAGGCTGTGGATGCGACCGAGCAAGGTTTGTCATCAAGTGAGGCGGAAAAGCGCCTTACCGAATTTGGCCACAATGAACTCGAAGAAGGCGAGAAACGATCAATCCTGGTCAAATTCATCGAGCAATTTAAGGATTTGATGATTATCATCCTAGTTGCGGCAGCAATCTTGTCAGTCGTGACTTCTGGTGGGGAAGATATCGCAGATGCTATTATCATCCTAGCCGTGGTTATCATCAACGCTGCCTTTGGTGTTTACCAAGAAGGAAAAGCAGAAGAAGCCATTGAAGCCCTCAAATCTATGTCAAGTCCAGCTGCTCGCGTTCTTCGTGATGGCCACATGGCAGAGATTGATTCAAAAGAATTGGTACCTGGAGATATTGTTGCTCTTGAAGCAGGTGATGTAGTGCCAGCAGACCTACGATTGCTAGAAGCTAATTCTCTTAAAATCGAAGAAGCAGCCTTGACAGGTGAGTCTGTTCCAGTTGAAAAAGACTTAACAGTCGAACTTGCTGCAGATGCTGGTATTGGTGACCGTGTCAATATGGCCTTCCAAAACTCAAACGTAACCTATGGTCGTGGGATGGGTGTTGTTGTTAATACAGGTATGTATACTGAAGTCGGTCACATCGCAGGTATGCTTCAAGACGCTGATGAGACTGATACACCCCTCAAACAAAACTTGAACAACCTTTCTAAGGTCTTGACCTATGCAATTTTGGTCATTGCACTTGTTACTTTTGTTGTTGGTGTCTTCATTCAAGGGAAAAATCCACTTGGTGAGTTGATGACATCTGTTGCGCTTGCTGTTGCAGCCATTCCAGAAGGACTTCCTGCAATCGTAACTATCGTTCTTGCCCTTGGTACTCAAGTTTTGGCTAAACGAAACTCTATCGTTCGTAAGTTGCCAGCAGTTGAGACACTTGGTTCAACAGAAATCATTGCTTCTGATAAGACTGGTACGCTGACTATGAACAAGATGACAGTCGAAAAAGTCTTCTACGATGCAGTCCTACATGACTCAGCTGATGATATTGAACTAGGTCTTGAAATGCCACTACTTCGTTCAGTTGTTTTGGCAAATGATACTAAAATTGATGTTGAAGGCAATCTAATTGGTGATCCAACCGAAACAGCCTTTATCCAGTATGCTTTGGACAAAGGTTATGATGTTAAAGGATTTTTAGAGAAATATCCTCGTGTGGCTGAGTTGCCATTTGATTCTGAACGTAAGCTCATGTCAACAGTTCATCCACTTGCAGATGGACGCTTCCTCGTAGCTGTTAAAGGTGCGCCAGACCAACTCTTGAAACGTTGTGTTCTTCGTGATAAGGCTGGGGATATTGCTCCGATTGATGAGAAGGTTACAAACCTCATTCACACAAACAACTCTGAAATGGCTCACCAAGCCTTGCGTGTCCTTGCAGGTGCCTATAAGATTATTGACAGCATTCCAGAAAACCTCACTTCTGAAGAGCTGGAAAATGATTTAATCTTTACTGGTTTGATTGGGATGATTGACCCTGAACGTCCTGAGGCAGCTGAGGCTGTTCGTGTAGCTAAGGAAGCTGGAATCCGTCCAATCATGATTACGGGTGACCATCAAGACACAGCAGAAGCTATTGCTAAACGTTTGGGTATCATCGATGCAAATGATACCGAAGGCCACGTTTTAACTGGTGCTGAACTCAATGAACTGTCAGATGAAGACTTTGAAAAAGTAGTTGGTCAATACTCTGTTTATGCCCGTGTGTCTCCAGAACACAAGGTTCGTATCGTCAAGGCTTGGCAAAAACAAGGTAAGGTCGTTGCCATGACAGGTGATGGTGTCAATGATGCGCCAGCTCTGAAAACAGCCGATATCGGTATCGGTATGGGAATCACTGGTACAGAGGTTTCTAAGGGGGCTTCTGACATGATTCTTGCAGATGATAACTTTGCGACTATCATTGTTGCGGTTGAAGAAGGACGTAAGGTCTTCTCAAATATTCAAAAGACTATCCAGTATCTGCTTTCTGCCAATACTGCTGAAGTATTAACTATTTTCCTATCAACCTTGTTTGGTTGGGATGTCTTACAGCCAGTTCATCTTTTGTGGATCAACTTGGTAACCGATACTTTCCCAGCTATCGCTCTTGGTGTTGAGCCAGCTGAGCCTGGTGTCATGAATCATAAACCACGTGGACGCAAGGCAAGCTTCTTCTCAGGTGGTGTTTTGAGTTCTATCATCTATCAAGGTGTACTCCAAGCAGCTATTGTTATGAGTGTTTATGGACTTGCGATTGCTTACCCAGTTCATGTGGGTGACAATCATGCCATTCATGCAGATGCACTAACTATGGCCTTTGCAACTCTTGGTTTGATTCAGCTCTTCCATGCCTACAATGTCAAGTCTGTTTACCAATCCATCTTAACAGTTGGCCCATTCAAGTCTAAGACATTTAACTGGTCCATCTTGGTATCCTTCATCCTTCTCATGGCAACAATCGTCGTAGAACCGCTTGAAGGAATCTTCCACGTAACCAAACTAGACTTGTCTCAATGGGGAATCGTCATGGCTGGAAGCTTCTCAATGATTATCATTGTCGAAATCGTTAAGTTTGTTCAACGTAAACTCGGTTTTGACAAGAATGCGATTTAAAAAGAAAAAGTCATCTTCGGATGGCTTTTTGCTACAGTTAAGGGAAAGGGCTTGCAGTTATCGGCTTTTGTGCTATAATTGCTATAATATAGTAAAAAGCAAGAGGAGTGAGCAGAAGTGGAAAAGAAAATTGTAAAGGATATTTTGTTTTTATCTCAGGTGTCTCAGCCGGCAAATCAGGATGATCTGTATCTTGCCAGAGATTTGCAGGATACACTTTTAGCGAATCGTGAGACTTGTGTCGGTCTGGCTGCCAATATGATTGGGGTGCAGAAGCGCGTGATTATCTTTAATCTGGGCTTGGTTCCTGTGGTCATGTTTAACCCAGTGCTCCTGTCCTCTGACGGACCTTATGAGACAGAGGAAGGTTGTTTGTCCTTGACAGGTGTGAGACTTACTAAGCGTTATGAAACTATAAGAGTTGCTTATCGTGACAGCAAGTGGCAGGAACAGACCATTACCTTGACAGGTTTCCCAGCCCAGATTTGTCAGCATGAACTGGATCACTTGGAAGGACGAATCATTTAAGAGGAAAGCAAATGAAACGAATAGTCTTCGAACTTATTTTTATCGCAACGACCTGGTATATCTTTTTACCGCCTCTTAACCTGACCAGCTGGGAATTTCTCTTTTTCCTCTGTGGGCATTTGCTGGTTGTAGCAATCTTATTTGGTTTTGGCAAGGGGATAAACCTTGTCAAAACGGTTCATGTGCGCCATGGCAAGGCGGAAGCTGCCTTAAATCTTGAGGGTTTCAAAATCAATCGGTTAGGGAAAATCCTTTTAGCTTCTATTGGAGGAATTCTTCTCTTGGCAGCTTTGGTTTCCTTGGTGACTTCTAGCATTTTTCAGGCTAAGAATTATGCCAATGTAGTCACGGTTACTGAAAAAGACTTTACTGAATTTCCTAAGACTGACACCAGTAAGGTTCCTATCTTAGATAGAAGTACCGCTGAAAAAATTGGTGACCGCTACTTAGGTTCCCTAACGGATAAAGTGTCGCAGTACGTAGCGGCAGACACCTATACCCAATTGACGATTGATGGGAAACCTTATCGAGTTACGCCACTAGAATACGCAGATCCTATCAAATGGTTTAACAATCAGGCCAAGGGAATCGGCGAGTATATCAAGGTGGACATGGTAACTGGAAATGCCAACTTGGTGGACTTGAAGACACCAATCAAGTATTCTGACTCGGAGTATTTTAACCGTGATGTCAAACGCCACCTACGCTTGAAGTACCCAACTAAAATCTTCAAGACTCCATCTTTTGAGGTGGACGATGAGGGAAATCCTTTCTATGTAGCAACGGTTTACCAAAAGCAATTTGGACTTGCGGTTCCCCGTCCTGTTTCAGTCATTATCTTGGATGCCACAAATGGAGAAACCAAGGAATACAGCTTGGCAGATGTTCCAGAATGGGTGGACCGTGTTTATCCAGCTGAGGAAACCATCGAGCAAATCAACTATAACGGCAAGTACAAGGACGGTTTCTGGAATGCCATGATTTCCAAGAAAAACGTGACCCAGACTACCAAGGGCTATAATTACTTGTCTATCGGGAATGACATCTACCTCTACACAGGTGTGACGTCGGCTAATGCGGATGAAAGTAATCTTGGTTTCATTCTTGAAAATATGCGAACAGGAGAAATCACTAAGTATAGCTTGGCTTCTGCGACAGAAGAATCAGCCCGTGAATCAGCAGAAGGTGCTGTTCAGGAGAAATCCTACAAGGCGACCTTCCCAATCCTCATCAACCTCAATGACAAGCCTCTCTACATCATGGGCTTGAAGGACAATGCTGGTTTGGTCAAAGAGTACGCTCTGGTAGACGCAGTCGAGTACCAAAATGTTATCGTTGCTACGACAGTGGAAGAACTGCTCAGCAAGTACGCCAACAAAAACGACCTTGAATTTGATAATGAAACGACAGAAAGTATTAAGGGTGTGGTAGCAGACCTCAAATCAGCTGTTATCAAGGGCGACACCGTCTACTTCTTTAAAGTTGATGGCAAGATTTACAAGGTTAAGGCCTCAGTATCAGATGACCTTCCTTACCTTGAAAATGGTAAAACCTTTGAAGGTCAAGTAGGAAAAGACAATTATCTCAAGACATTTAAAGTACAGTAAGAGGAGAGGCTGGGCAAAACCTCAATTTCAGGAAAAATAAAGTAAATCTTTCCATCATAAAATGCATAGTATCAAGATTTCTCAATTCCTGATACTATGCATTTTTTAATTTTAATGCCTTTTTTCCCAAATCTCTTTTCAGATGAATTTCTTGGTAGTGGCAAAAAAATATGCTACACTATCAATATGAAAATTTTAATCCCTACAGCAAAAGAAATGAACACAGACTTGCCGAGTATTGAAGCCGCTCCTTTAAGACCAGAAAGTCAGGCAGTGCTGGATGTCTTGGCCCTCTATTCTGCTAGTCAATTGGAGAGTTTTTACAAGGTATCAGCTGAAAAGGCGGCGGAAGAATTTCAAAATATCCAAGCTTTGAAAAGGCAAACTGCTCAATACTATCCAGCCTTGAAACTTTTTGATGGGCTTATGTACCGCCATATCAAGAGAGACAAACTGACTGAGGCAGAACAAGCCTATCTTGAAAATCATGTCTTCATTACCTCGGCTTTGTACGGAGTCGTTCCAGCCTTGTCACCTATGGCTCCTCACCGTTTGGACTTTTTGATGAAGTTAAAAGTCGCTGGTAAGACTTTGAAGAGCCATTGGAAGACAGCCTATGATGGAGCTCTGAAGCAGGAAGAAGTGATTTTCTCTCTATTGTCATCCGAGTTTGAGACTGTGTTTTCTAAGGAAATTAGAGAAAAGATGGTGACCTTCAAATTCATGGAGGATAGAGATGGGCAGCTGAAGATTCATTCAACTATTTCCAAGAAAGCGCGCGGGGCCTTTCTAACAGCTTTAATAGAAAATCAAGTACAAACTGTGGAGGAAGCTCGTCGATTAAGCTTTGCAGGGTTTTCCTACAGAGAAGACCTGTTCCAGCCAAAGGAATTGGTTTTTGTAAAGGAAGTATAGAAATCAGATAAGAGAAAAAGTCAGCAGAATCATGCTGACTTTTTTCTAGCTTATAAAGTATTGGATATATGAATCTCATTTGATAAAGTATTAAGATGATTAACCAAATCCATTATTGACAGATGATTTTGACAAATAAACTTCTTGGTAATTCCTGGAATATAGAAATTAGACACGATGATATCGTAATCTGTCTGATTTAAAATCTCAGGTCTTGTTTCCAATTCATCCCAAGTATCGAAGGTAAAGCGGTTATTACAGTAATAGGAAAGCATATCAACAAAGGTAAGGGATATAGCATGGTCAAAGTTACTGATAATTAAAACCTTGATAGGTGGTCGATTTTCTAACAACTGAATAGAGAGGTTTTCAGCATGGGTTAAGATGGTATACATCAGGTGTTCCAACTGTTCAGGATGGTCATGCTGTCCAATTGCCTGACGATATTGAGCCAGTTCTTGACGCGCACTTCCCATAAAGTCTGGGAAGTAAACTTCAAATTTTTTAATCGTCAATGCTTTTTGTTCAAATAAGATTGGGGTAGAAAAGATTTCCTGTCTTTCAAAGAAAGCAGTGTTGTGTAAATGCCAAATCAGCTCATCATGATTAGTAAAAGTAATATTATATTGTTTTGATAGGCGTTCTAATATTTGACTAAGTAATTGGTAAGAGTATCTTGCTTCACTGTTCTCTTCTAAAGAGTTGAAGAATTCTTGAGGATCTAAGAAAATGTTACTTTGAATAAAGGAAATAAAAATTTGTGCAATAATGTCTGGAGTGAGTTCCAGCCCCAATTTCTCAGAGAAATGGACAAGTAACTCCTCAAAGTTTGGAATATTCATCAACAGAGGATAGTATTCATCATAGAAATGATTTGGTAAGTCGATAAAATGACCATTTTTGATGCGGTAAATACTGATAGCTATCATCAGTTTGTACATTCTATAAATTGAAAATCGCATTGGATAATTCGTGATTTTATAGAAGAAGTCAGCAAACTCTGTTAAATCTTCCTCAGGAAGGTCAGGGAAAGGCCAGTCTAGGAAATAATATCTCTCAGAGAAGTATTGGGCAAAAAAATAGCGAATATCAATTTCATTTCCACGTATCGCGGATGGAGTAAAGGATAGTTCAATTTGGAATTGAGCTGACAGAGTTTTTGTAATATTCCGCCCTAAACGATAGAGGTTAGCATTACTAGAGTGAAGATTTTCTATTGTTCGATAAATAGGTAGCCCCTCATTGAAGAACAGATATTCTAGTAATTGAAAAGATTGAGAATTAGCAAGAAAATATTGATAAACATCTTCTACACTAGTGTTAACTTCTAAATCTATCATAATTCCGTTAACAGAAGATTGGATGTCAATAGATGGAAAGGCAAGACGCAATTCAGTTAAATCACTTTTTAAGATTCGCTCGGTGCATCCTAATTTATCGGCAAGTTCATGTAATTTCATCCAATTACGATTCTGAATTAGGGTTTCCATTAAGCGTAATTGTCTTTGATCTTTTGTGGATAAAAGGTTTCTCATACGGGTATTATCCTCCTTGAAAACATTATATCACATTTTTGTTTTAATATAACAAAAATATTAGAGTCAAAAAAAGTTCAAATAGTTCAAAAAAAAGAGAGTATAATAAATGACTCTGGTAATCAGAAATATAATATAGCAATTCCTTGGATAATATTGATTTATATATTAAATAGTTGTAGAGTAGGAACTATAAAATATTATCTAGGAGTTCAAAATGAAACATTCACATAAGAAATCATTTGACTGGTATAGCATGCAACAACGATACTCTATTCGTAAGTATCACTTTGGTGCGGCTAGTGTATTGCTCGGGACAGCCTTAGTCTTGGGAACTGCTGCCAATACGCAATCAGTAAAAGCAGAGGAACAACATCCTGAGGCAACTAATAGTGTTTCTGTTGATAAGGTAGATGAAGCTACTAAACCAGCAGAAGTTTCTACACCTAAAAAAGAAACAACTTATGCAGCTCCAACTGTTGCGAACCCAGTAGAAACGACTCCAGCTAAAACTGAAGAAGCTACTAGACCAGCAGAAAAAGTTGAAGAAGCAAAAGATAAAAAAGAAGAAGTAACGCATCAAGATGCTGTTGACAAGTCAAAATTGTTAACGGCTCTTTCGCGTGCTAAAAAACTTGAGAGTAAGTTATATACAGAAGCAAGTGCTGCAAACTTGCAAGCAAGTATCCAAGCTGGTCAAAGCTTGCTTGGGAAAGCAGATGCAACTGAAGTTGAATTATCAGCAGCAGAGTCATCTATTCAATCGTCTATTATTGGTCTAGAACTTCGTTCTAACTCTGATAAAGGAACTGTATCAGAAACTCCTGTAGTGAAGAAAGCTGACGCGGCAGAAGCCAAAGAAGAAGCTAAACCAGTTGCAACAACTGATCGTTCAGCTGTTAATAGTACTGTTTTGCCAACTAGCACACCTGTTAAAGTAGAAGCTACGTCAAGACCTGCATCTACAAATGAACTTTTGAAACCAGCTCTTAGCCTTTCTGACGCTCGCCAAAATCCAGCTATCCGTAAAGAAGACTTGGATAAAGGGCACAGTGGCTTTAGAGCAGCTAGCAATCCAGCTAACCCAATTGTTTCAGGTTCTGGAAATACAGTTGCATTTACAGATATTAGTCAAGGTGGTCGTAGTTATAGTTTCCGTGGCTACGGAAACTCACGTGGTGGTAATTCAATTCATTACGATGTAACAACAGTACGTCAAGGTAATAGATTGAATTTCACAATTAGATACTCTGGTCCAGGTGAATTTGTTAATAATAACTTTATCTTGGACAAAGGGGATGGATTTGGAAATCCTTCAAATGCAACCATCACAACTCCAAGATTAAGAGAGCAATCAAAACCTATTAGCCAGGGTGCCAACTTCGTATCTCACTCAGGATACAGTATGACCTCTGCTACTTCAACAAATATGGAACAAACAATCAGATTTAGTTTGCCTATCATTAATCCAAATGGTGACTTGTCTGTTCGTTTGAAACCAGTTACTTTTAACGTGGACCAAGGTGGTGGCGGTGCCGCTACTAGCAATGACCCATACAGTAACTCTAACTATTATTATAGAGCAAACCCACTCCTCTTGGATGCAAATCCAAATGGTGGTACTAGTAACAAGACTGTTACAGAAGAACTTGAATTCCAAACTATCTATCTTCCAACTAGTAAATTGCCAGAAGGTGAGACTAGATTAGTTAGAGAAGGTGAAAAAGGACAACGTCAAATTACCTATAAAGTTCATCGATTAGGTAATGAAACAATCCTAGGCTTGCCAATTAGTAATAGAGTTACTAAAGAAGCTAAACCACGTATTGTTCAAATCGGTGTTGCTAAAGAATTCATTGAAACTGTAAAACCACGTGTTGATCAAAATAAAATCGGTGATACCAATAACCTCACTTTCTATCTTGATAATGATGGTAACGGTGTTTACACTGAAGGTGTAGACGAACTTGTTCAAAGAATTGCTATTAAAGATGGTGCTAAAGGTGAAAAAGGAGATCAAGGTGAACGTGGTCTGACTGGAGCACAAGGTGCTAAAGGTGAAAA
Organism: uncultured Streptococcus sp.; assembly: GCF_915066115.1. Classification (GTDB taxonomy): domain Bacteria; phylum Bacillota; class Bacilli; order Lactobacillales; family Streptococcaceae; genus Streptococcus. The sequence continues at coordinate 14,584 of NZ_CAJZDT010000013.1, forward strand.
AGGGGATCAAGGTGAACGTGGTCTCACTGGAGCTAAAGGTGAAAAAGGAGATCGAGGCGAACGCGGTCTGACTGGAGCACAAGGTGCCAAAGGTGAAAAAGGAGACCAAGGTGAACGCGGTCTAACCGGAGCACAAGGAGCTAAAGGTGAAAAAGGAGACCAAGGTGAACGCGGTTTAACTGGAGCTAAAGGTGAAAAAGGAGACCAAGGTGAACGCGGTCTCACTGGAGCTAAAGGTGAAAAAGGAGACCGAGGCGAACGTGGTCTCACTGGAGCTAAAGGTGAAAAAGGAGACCGAGGTGAACGCGGTTTAACTGGAGCTAAAGGTGAAAAAGGAGACCAAGGTCAGGCAGGTCGTGACGGTGTAACTCCAACCGTAACCGTTAAAGATAATAAAGATGACGGCACTCATACTATCACGATTAACGACGGTAGAGGTAATGTTACAAATACTGTTGTAAGAGATGGTTTCGATGGAGCAAGCCCATTAGTTGCGACTCAACGAAATGAAGCTGATAAAACAACAACTGTTATCTTCTATTATGATCAAAATGACAACAACGAATTTGATGCAGGAGATACAAAACTAAAAGAAGTTGTCATTGCAGATGGTGCCAAAGGTGAAAAAGGAGACCAAGGTGAACGTGGATTAACTGGTGCACAAGGTGCTAAAGGTGATCGTGGCGAACGTGGTGAAACAGGGGCAGCAGGACGTGATGGTAAAACGCCAGTAATTACTACAGCTCGTGGTAAAGATGGTCATAGTACTGACATTACATTTACAATTCCTGGAGAAGAGCCTGTTGTAGCTAACATTAAAGATGGTAAAGATGGACGTACACCAACCATCGACTTAAATGCCTTAGCTGAAGCAGCAGCAAGATTAAACAATCAAAGAAGCGGAAGAGTAAGAAGAGCTTTAGCAGACGCCCCATCTACAGCACCAGCAGAAAAACCAAGAGAAGGTACTCTTATTACAGCGTACTTTGATAACAATGGTAATGGTCGGTACGATGAAGGTATAGATGACTTAATTGCTAAACAACCAATTTATAATGGTACAGACGGTGCCAATGGTGCAGCAGGTGCAGCCGGACGTAATGGTGCTGAATTATTAAGTGGACCTAAAGCACCAACAGCAGATGATGGTAAAGATGGCGACACTTATATCGATGCAACTACAGGTGATGTTTATAAGAAAGAAAACGGAACTTGGGATAAGATTGGTAACATTCGTGGACCTCAAGGTCTAAAAGGTGAAGCCGGAGTTGCAGGACCACAAGGACCACAAGGGCTACAAGGACCTAAGGGTGACCAGGGTGCTCAAGGTCTTCAAGGACGTGATGGTCAAGACGGAGCCCAAGGTTTACCAGGACGCGACGGACGAGATGGCGCAGCAGGTCGTGACGGACGTGATGGACGCGACGGTAAAGACGTCTTGAACGGCAAAGTTAACCCAGAAGCAAATCAAGGTAAAGACGGCGATAAATACGTCAATACAGAAACAGGCGACGTCTTCGTTAAGAATAACGGCAACTGGGACAAAGAAGGCAACATCAAGGGACCTAAAGGGGACAAAGGTGAACAAGGTCTTCAAGGTCGTGATGGTCAAGACGGAGCCCAAGGTTTACCAGGACGCGACGGACGAGATGGCGCAGCAGGTCGTGACGGACGTGATGGACGCGACGGTAAAGACGTCTTGAACGGCAAAGTTAACCCAGAAGCAAATCAAGGTAAAGACGGCGATAAATACGTCAATACAGAAACAGGCGACGTCTTCGTTAAGAATAACGGCAACTGGGACAAAGAAGGCAACATCAAGGGACCTAAGGGTGATAAAGGTGAACGTGGAGAAGATGGTAAGACTCCAGAAGTAACTGTAACTCCAGGTAAAGATGGTCATAGTACCGACATTACATTCACTGTTCCAGGTAAAGATCCAGTTACAGTAAATGTTAAGGACGGAGAAAATGGTCTGAACGGTAAAACTCCAAAAGTTGATTTGCTTCGTGTCGAAGGACAAAACGGCAATCCATCTCATACAATTGTGACATTCTATACTGATGAAAACAATGATGGTAAGTATACTCCAGGAACTGATGAACTTCTAGGTTCTGAAATGATTAAAGATGGTGCTAAAGGTGCGGACGGACGTGATGGTAAATCATTGCTTACTGTCAAAGATGGTAAAGAAACTAAAGTTTACCAAGAAGATCCAGCACATCCAGGTCAACCATTGAATCCTGAAAAACCTCTTGCAGTTATTAAAGATGGAGTGGACGGTGTCTCTCCAACAGTAACAGCTGTTCGTAAGGATGAAGAAGGGCATAAGGGTGTAGAAATCACGGTGGATAACCATGATGGTTCACAACCAACTACAGTCTTTGTTCAAGATGGTGCTAAGGGAGAAACTGGTGCAACCGGTCAGGATGGACAAACTCCTACAATCACTACTCAACGTGGACAAGATGGCCAAAGCACTCTTGTAACTATCACAACACCAGGTAAAGATCCAGTAACCTTTACAGTGAAAGATGGTAAGAATGGTAAAGATGGACGTACACCATTTATTGACTTAAATGCATTGGTGGAAGCAGTTAGAAGAGGTGTTGGATCAACTTCTAATTCACAACCTTCTGGAACATCAAGAAGTGCAAGAAATAGAAGAGCATTACCAGATGGAGATAGAAGTGCAACTGAGTCATCAGAAACAGTACAACCAACAACTACAGATTCAACAGGTACGCAACCAGAAACTACAGATTCACAACCAGTAAATGGTACTCGTATTACAGCATACTATGATAATAATGGTAACGGTAAATACGATCCAGGTGTGGATGAATTAATTGGTACAAGTGATATCTTGAATGGTACAAATGGACGTAATGGTACAGATGGAGCTTCTGGTACAAATGGACGTAACGGTGCTGAATTACTAAGTGGAGTTACTGCCCCAACTGCTAATGATGGTAAAGACGGTGATACTTATATCGACGCCAATACAGGTGATGTTTACAAGAAAGAAAATGGTTCTTGGAACAAGATTGGTAATATCCGTGGACCTCAAGGAGTAGCCGGTGAAAAAGGCGACAAAGGTGAAAAAGGTGAAAACGGAGCTAATGGAGCTAATGGAGCAGACGGTAAATCACCAGTTGTAAATGTAACGGACAATGGAGATGGAACACACTCTATTACTGTTAGAAACCCTGATGGTTCTGAATCAACAACTAAAGTTAAAGATGGTAAAGACGGTAAAACTGCCAATATCACTACAACAGAAAATCCAGATGGAAGCCACACAATCACTGTAACAAATCCAGACGGAACAACTAAAGAAACTGTTGTTAAGAATGGTAAAGATGGTAAGACTCCAAAAGTTGAAGTAACAGATAACAACGATGGAACTCATACTGTTAAAGTTACGGATGGAGACGGCAATGTTACCAACGCTATCATCAAAGATGGTAAAGACGGTAAAGCTGCAACAGCAACTACAACAGAAAACCCAGATGGAAGCCACAGAGTAACAATCACTAACCCAGACGGAACGAAGAATGAGTTTGTTGTTAAGAATGGTCGTGACGGTGTTGACGGACGTACTCCAACCGCATCTGTTCGTGATAATGGAGACGGAAGTCATACAATCGTTATTACAAATCCAGAAGGTGTGACAACTGAAACCACAGTTCGTGATGGTAAATCACCAAAAGTTACAATAACTGACGAACAGAATGGAACACATAAGATCTCAGTTCTAAATGGTGATGGAACAACTACTGAAACAATCATTAAAGATGGTAAATCACCAGTAGCAACAGTTAGAGATAACCATGATGGTACTTACACAATTCGTGTAGAAAACGGTAATGGTACTGTTTCTGAAACCACAGTTCGTGACGGTAAATCACCAACTGCTAAGGTTGTGGATAACGGAGATGGAACTCACACTATCACAGTTGTGAACTCAGACGGTACAACTACAACAACTACAGTTCGTGATGGTAAAGAACCAAAACTTGAAGTGATTGATAACAACAACGGTTCACACACTATTAAAGTGACAGGAGCTGATGGTAAAGAAACTACAACTACAATCTTTGATGGTAAATCACCAAAAGCGAACATCGTTGATAACGGAGACGGAACTCACACATTAACAATCATAGATTCTGATGGTCGTCAATACAAATCTATTATCAAAGATGGTAAAGACGGTAAAGATGGCGTTTCACCAACTGTAACTGTTAAAAATAATAACGACGGAACTCACGTTGTTACAATCACTAATCCAGATGGAAGTAAGACAGAAATGGTGATTAAAGACGGTAAAGATGGTAAATCACCAAAAGTTTCTGTTGAAGATAATGGTGATGGTAGTCATACAATCACAATCATCAATTCTGATGGAACTGTGACAAAAACAGTTGTTAAAGATGGACGTGATGGTCGCGACGGCAAAGATGGTAAGGACGGAAAAGATGGTAAATGTGGTTGCCAAGGCAAACCAGTAACACCATCAAATGACAAACCAGTTCCTCCAACACGTAATGTGCCAGAAGGACCAACGTTTGCAATGCCAGAACCACCAGTTCATGAATTGCCAGAATTCAACGGTGGTGTTCCAGGAATGCCAGAGGTTAATGAATTGCCAGAATTCAATGGTGGAGTACCAGGTATGCCAGAAGTCAATGAACTTCCTAATCCAGAAGTTCCAGGAATGCCAACACCTCCAGTTCATGAAATTCCAGAATTTAATGGCGGAGTACCTGGTATGCCTGAAGTTAATGACAAACCAGGTTCAAACATTCCTGAAGTTCCAACACAACCAAATCCAAATGTACCAGTTCAACCGGTAACACCATTAACTTCTAACCCAGTAGCACCAACTACAGGTAAAGAAAATCATGGTGACAAATTACCTGAAACTGGAAGCCAATCTGATTATATCTCTGTTCTTCTAGGTAGCGGTATTCTATTGAGCCTATATGTAGGTCGAAGAAAAGAAGATTAATCAGCAACAAGCAGTCATTAATTTTTCGAAAGAAGATGATAAGTGATAGATCTCGAATGAAAGAATATTCTTAGAACGATTTTCCATGATGGAAAAGACTGCTAAAAACCTTGAGTGGTAACGCTCAAGGTTTTTTTGGATGTCTGATGTTTGTCTGAAAATCTTGATTGAGAAATAAAAAGCCACCCTATGAGGTGGCTATAATTGATTTAGACTTCTTAAAATTCTCTATTTTTTACTGAATTGCTGCGACCAAGTCTTGAGCTTGTTTTTCAAGTGAATTTAGGACTGTTTCTTCAAGAACCAATTTTCCGTCTGCCCAAGCAGAGTCATTAACACGTGCAGCAGTGAAATCACCAACGACTTGTGTACGGATAAATGGCAAGAGGTCTTTGTAGATAGCGAAAAGTTGATCGTGACCTGCATTGGCTACAGATGATACTGTGACAAACTTGTCTTGAAGGGCAGAAGCGCCACGTGTATCAGACAAGTCAAGGGCACGAGATAACCAGTCAAGCAAGTTTTTCACTGTACCAGGGATAGAGAAGTTGTAGACTGGAGAGAAAATCCAGATGGCATCAGCAGCGAGAACTGCTTCACGAGCAGCCTCTACAGCTGGATGAGTTGGAACTTCTAAATCTTGGCTGAAGAGAGGAATGGATGAATAGTCAAGGTAGCTAACTTCTGCTTTACCAGCAAGTGCTTTCTCAGCTTCGAGGGCCATTTGGTGGTTGAAAGAACCTTGACGTAGTGATCCGACGATAAATAATACTTTTTTAGACATGATGTGTCTCCTTTTTCTTAAATTTCCGAGAACTTTCTCGTTGTTATAAAATATATTACAACAAAACAAAAGGACTTGCAAGAAATTTGCTCAGAGTTTATTTGAAAATTATAAAATTGCTGAAACTCTAGTCAGTTGTCACTGGAAAAGTAAGAACTATTTTTTGGATTTTAGTTTTCTTTGATTTTATAGGAGTATTCCAATATTCTCTTGTAATATAATGACATAAGTGCTAAAATAAACAAGAAAACTAGCAATAGAAACCGCAGAACAGCTATTTTCCGGTATCATTTCATAAATCATTAAAGGAACAATAATGGCATTGAAGAATGCTTCTAAAAGGGGTGGAGATCATGTAAGGCAAAGATTAACAAGTGACGGACAAAAGAAATAATACACTTGTTAAGGAGAAAAGATGTTAATAAGAAATTATCGGAAAAATATTGGCCTGATGGCCGGAGTTGAGTTTTTTGCATTTCTAGGGATTACCAGTTTTTGGATTCTCTTTCTCAGTCAAAACGGAATGTCTCTTTGGCAGATTGGACTTCTGGAGAGTATTTTTCATATGACCAGTCTTCTCTGTGAAATTCCATCTGGTATGTTAGCTGACCGCTATTCCTATAAGACCAACCTTTATTTAAGTCGAATAGCAGGGATTGTGTCTTCTATTCTTATGTTGGCTGGGCAGGGAAATTTTTGGATTTATGCGCTAGCTATGGCGATAAGTGCCTTGTCTTATAATTTTGATTCAGGAACAAGCGCAGCAATGGTCTATGACTCGGCTGTAGAGGCTTGGCTAAAGGAGCGCTATCTATCCATTTCAAGTTTCATGTCAGGAGTAGCAGAAGGAACTCGTTCTTTGGGGACAGTGTTGGCGGGATTTTTTGTCCATGGTCAATTGCACCTGACCTACTATATCATGATTGCCACTTCTATCATAGTTCTTGTCTTGATTTGGATGCTGAAAGAGCCCAGTGTCAAGCTAGAAAAAACTGATAGTGTGACCATGAAACAGATTATGTGGACTGTTAAGGAAGAGTTGGAGCGAAATCCCATGCTCTTCAACTGGATGATTTTGTCTCAGATTGTTGGTACACTCATGTGCATGTTTTATTTTTACTATCAAAATCAGTTACCAGATTTAAGTAGTTGGCAAATTTCAGCAGTTATGCTACTTGGAAGTCTCTTGAATATCGTCGCAGTCTATCTAGCGAGTAAGATTGGAAAGAAATATGCCGCCTTGAAGCTTTTCCCTGTCCTTGTCTTGCTGACTGGCGTCACCTATATGCTGTCCTACTTTGGAACACCTCTAATCTATATTTTGATTTATTTGATTAGTAATGCTCTATATGCTCTTTTTCAGCCGATTTTTGACAATGATTTGCAAGAGCGCCTCCCAAGTGAAGTAAGGGCAACCATGCTGAGTGTCTACTCTATGATGTTTAGCCTAAGTATGATTGTCTTCTTCCCACTGACAGGCTGGTTGATTGACCATTTAGGCTTTGTGCTAACATTTCTTTATCTAGGCTTCTTTTTAGCCATGATTGGCCTTCTACTACCTATCTTTTTAGGAAAAATGGCTAAAAGAATGGATGATAAAGTGATTCTATAAAGTAAAGAACTTACGAAAACTTGAGTGCTAAGCTCAGGTTTTTTGATACGTTTATGTTGCTTGTGTCTTTCCTTTTCTTGCTCGGTTTTAACTAAGAAAAATCGGTTTACTTTGAAGGAAGAAATAATATAGGTTTGTTCTTGCATTCACTTGTAATAAAGCCCAATAGATGGTAAAATAGACGAGTGAAAACAAGACAAAATAAAGCAAAAAAAAATCTACTGTGGCAGTATGGTCTAGGGATGACGATTTTGTTTGTGGTTATTAGTGCTTCCTTTCTGTATCTGGTTTCTCTTAGCATGAAACCTTATCAAACAGCTAAAAGTGAAGGAGAAAAATTAGCTCAGCAGTATGCAGGATTAGAGCAGGCTGATCAGGTTGATTTATACAATGGCTTGGAATCTTATTACAGCGTTCTTGGTCGTAATAAACAGCAAGAAGCACTTGCTGTCCTGATCGGAAAAGATGACCATAAGATTTACGTTTATCAGCTAAATCAGGGTATTTCACAAGAAAAAGCAGAAGCGGTTTCTAAGGAAAAAGGAGCTGGCGAGATTGACAAGATTACCTTTGGCCGTTATCAAGACAAGCCAATCTGGGAAGTCAAGTCAGGAACTAATTTTTATCTAGTAGATTTTGAAACAGGAGCATTGGTCAATAAGGAGGGCCTATGAAACTATCCAACCGTGTTTTAGAAATGGAAGAAAGTGTGACCTTGGCTGCTGGAGCCCGTGCCAAAGCACTGAAGGCTGAGGGAAGAGATATCTTGTCTCTAACCTTGGGTGAGCCAGATTTCACTACTCCAAAAAATATCCAAGATGCCGCCATTGCATCGATTCAAGAGGGGCGTGCTTCTTTTTATACAGTAACCTCAGGCCTGCCAGAGCTCAAGGCAGCAGTCAATACCTACTTTGAGCGCTTTTATGGCTATTCTGTAGCGCTAAATCAAGTGACAGTAGCTGCAGGAGCAAAATATTCTCTCTATACCTTCTTTATGGCTGTGGTCAATCCAGGTGATGAAGTTATCATCCCAACCCCCTACTGGGTCAGCTATGGAGATCAGGTTAAGATGGCAGAGGGTGTGCCAGTCTTTGTTCCTGCTAAGGAAGACAATCACTTTAAGGTGACTGTAGAGCAGTTAGAAGCAGCTCGCACAGACAAGACCAAGGTTTTGGTGCTGAATTCACCATCTAATCCGACAGGTATGATTTACACCCGTGAGGAACTCTTAGCAATCGGGAACTGGGCTGTAGAAAAGGATATTCTCATCCTAGCAGACGATATCTATGGGCGCTTGGTCTATAATGGCCATGAGTTCACACCTATTTCTAGTCTATCAGAAGCGATTCGCAAGCAAACAGTGGTTATCAATGGTGTGTCTAAAACCTATGCTATGACTGGCTGGCGTATTGGCTATGCCGTTGGAGAAGCAGACATTATCGCTGCCATGTCCAAGATTGCAGGTCAAACAACCTCCAATCCGTCAGCAGTAGCCCAATATGCAGCAGTTGAGGCTCTATCAGGCGAGCAAGATACGGTGGAAAGCATGCGTCAGGCTTTTGAGGAACGTCTCAATACCATCTATCCCCTTCTTGCTGAGGTGCCAGGATTTGAAGTGGTCAAACCGCAAGGAGCCTTCTACCTCTTCCCAAATGTCAAAAAGGCAATGGAGATGAAAGGCTATACCGATGTGACAGATTTTACAACTGCTATCCTAGAAGAAGCTGAAGTAGCCTTGGTAACAGGAGCTGGATTTGGAGCGCCAGAAAATGTCCGCCTCAGCTATGCGACAGACCTAGACACGCTTAAAGAAGCAGTTAATCGCTTGAAAGCATTTATGGAAAAATAAAAGAAAAGGAAAAATAATGACAAAACGTGTAACGATTATCGATGTAAAAGACTATGTTGGTCAAGAAGTGACGATTGGCGCTTGGGTTGCCAACAAATCAGGAAAAGGAAAAATCGCCTTCTTGCAATTGCGCGATGGAACAGCCTTCTTCCAAGGTGTGGCCTTTAAACCAAACTTTGTAGAAAAATTTGGTGAAGAAGTGGGGATTGAGAAGTTTGATGTCATCAAACGCTTGAGCCAAGAAACGTCTGTCTATGTGACAGGTATTGTCAAAGAAGACGAACGTTCTAAGTTTGGCTATGAGTTGGACATTACAGACATCGAAGTAATCGGTGAATCTCAAGACTACCCAATCACACCAAAAGAACACGGAACAGACTTCTTGATGGACAACCGTCACTTGTGGCTTCGTTCTCGTAAGCAAGTGGCCGTGATGCAAATCCGTAATGCTATTATCTATGCGACTTATGAGTTCTTCGATAAGAATGGCTTTATGAAGTTTGATAGCCCAATTCTTTCAGGAAATGCGGCGGAAGACTCAACTGAACTCTTTGAAACGGACTACTTCGGAACGCCAGCCTACTTGAGCCAATCAGGTCAACTTTACCTAGAAGCAGGTGCTATGGCTCTTGGTCGTGTATTTGACTTTGGTCCAGTATTCCGTGCTGAAAAATCAAAAACACGCCGTCACTTGACTGAGTTCTGGATGATGGATGCGGAGTACTCTTACTTGACACATGATGAGTCACTTGACTTGCAAGAAGCTTATGTAAAAGCTCTTCTTCAAGGTGTTCTTGATCGTGCGCCTCAAGCCTTGGAAACATTGGAACGTGATACAGAACTCTTGAAACGCTACATTGCAGAGCCCTTCAAACGTATCACTTACGATCAAGCCATTGACCTCTTGCAAGAGCATGAGAATGATGAAGATGCTGACTACGAACATCTTGAGCATGGTGATGACTTTGGTTCACCACATGAAACTTGGATTTCAAACCACTTTGGTGTGCCAACATTTGTCATGAACTACCCAGCAGCCATCAAGGCCTTCTACATGAAACCAGTTCCTGGAAATCCAGAGCGCGTGCTTTGTGCAGACTTGCTTGCACCAGAAGGCTATGGAGAAATCATCGGTGGGTCTATGCGTGAGGAAGACTACGATGCATTAGTTGCTAAGATGGATGAACTTGGCATGGATCGTACAGAATATGAATTCTACCTTGACCTTCGTAAATACGGTACAGTTCCACACGGAGGATTTGGTATCGGTATCGAGCGTATGGTAACCTTCGCAGCAGGAACAAAACACATCCGTGAAGCCATTCCATTCCCACGTATGTTGCACCGTATCAAACCATAAAAAGACTAAAACGCCCTAGGGGCGTTTTTTCAAAACACCATAA
>NZ_CAJZDT010000014.1:0-24083 GCF_915066115.1 uncultured Streptococcus sp.
CGATAATCAAAGGAATTGATTTATTTTTTGATATTAAAATAAAAAAGGAGGGTAAGCAATATTGTGGTCAATCATTGCTGGAGGTCTGATTGGACTTGTAGCAGGTAGAATCACTAAAAAAGGTAGTTCTATGGGAATCGTCGCAAATGTATTCGCTGGTTTAGTCGGGTCATCTGTAGGACAATCCCTCTTAGGTAGTTGGGGCCCATCCATCGCTGGAATGGCTTTGATTCCATCTATTGCAGGAGCAGCAACTGTTGTTACTGTAGTATCATTCTTTACAGGTAGAAAGTAAACTTTTCGCCAGTAAAGTTAGCAAACTATTTTTAAATCAATGACGAGAAAAATAGTTTAAATGTTAAATCGAAAGGATTGTATATGTCAAAAGCAAAGAAAATATGTTTCATTATTTTCTGTATTTTAATCTTGACAATTTTCCTTCCTGTTTTGATAGATTATCATCAAGTTAGTGATCTAGGCATTCAGCTATTTAGCTGGAGACAGAATCATTTCGTTGAATTCTATCTCTCTAGATATATATTCTGGGGGATAGTGGCTCTATCAACTTTAGTTTTGTTATCGATGTTAGTTGTGTTGTTTTATCCTAAACGTTATTTGGAAATTCAACTTGAAACTAAAAATGATACATTAAAATTAAAGAATTCTGCAATCGAAGGTTTTGTTAGAAGTTTGGTAAGTGATCATGAATTGATCAAGAATCCAACTGTTCATGTAAATTTACGAAAAAATAAATGTTTCGTTCATGTAGAAGGTAAAATTCTTCCTTCGGACAACATCGCTGACAGATGCCAACTAATTCAAAATGAAATAACTAATGGATTGAAGCAGTTTTTTGGTATTGAGCGTCAGGTTAAACTAGAAGTTCTAGTAAAAGACTACCAGCCTAAACCAAAACCTCAAAACAAAAAGACTGTTAGTCGTGTGAAGTAAGGAAGTAAAAAATGGAATGGCTTAAACAATATCGATATCCAATTATCGCTGGTCTCATAGGCGTATTTCTCGCTTGTTTGATTGTCTCCTTTGGCTTCTTCAAAACAATATTTGTATTGATTTTAGGAGCACTGGGAGTTGCAGCTGGATTATATATCGAAAAAAACTATATAGATAAATAAAAAAAATAAAAATTACTAATTTAATTAAAGGAGTTTCATATGTCAAACGAAAAAAACACAAACACTAACGTAGAAAAGAAAGATGCTACTGTTGTAGCTCACGAAATCAAAGGGGAACTTACTTACGAAGATAAAGTTATCCAAAAAATCATTGGTCTGTCACTAGAAAACGTTTCAGGTCTTTTGGGAATCGATGGTGGTTTCTTCTCAAATCTTAAAGAAAAAATCGTTAACAGCGATGACGTAACAAGTGGTGTTAACGTAGAAGTTGGTAAAACACAAGTTGCAGTTGACTTAAACGTTATTGTTGAGTACCAAAAAAATGTTCCAGCTTTATATTCAGAAATCAGAGAAATCGTATCTTCAGAAGTTGCTAAAATGACTGACTTGGAAGTTGTTGAAATCAACGTAAACGTTGTCGACATCAAAACTAAAGAACAACATGAAGCAGACTCAGTAAGCCTTCAAGATCGCGTATCTGACGTTGCTGAATCAACAGGAGAATTCGCTTCAGAACAATTCGAAAAAGCTAAATCTGGTCTTGGATCTGGTTTCTCAACTGTTCAAGAAAAAGTTAGCGAAGGTGTAGAAGCTGTTAAAGGTGCAGCAACTGGTGTAGTATCTCACGAAAACACTCGTGTAAACTAAGATAAAATAAATATAACAGGAGAAATTATCATGTCAGTAGAAGAAAAATTGAATCAAGCTAAGGGTTCTATTAAAGAAGGTGTTGGTAAAGCCATCGGTGATGAAAAATTAGAAAAAGAAGGAACAGCTGAAAAAGTTGTTTCTAAAGTAAAAGAAGTTGCTGAAGACGCCAAAGACGCTGTAGAAGGTGCTGTAGAAGGTATCAAAAACATGTTGAGTGGCGACGATAAATAAGGATAAAAGTTACTTTATCTTTTTAGTAACATTAGTCAAAAGAGTCTGAGTCAAGATGATTCTCAGAAAACAAAAAGCTAGAGATTTCCAATTGCGGAACTCTAGCTTTTTAATTTCGCCTCTTTCTCTTATTATATTTCAGCAGGTTGTTGATCGTGAGTACGAATCCCATGTCAATTCTCACTTGACGCTTACCTCTCAGATAACATCTCTTATAACCCAGACAAACCTTTATCTGCCCAAAGACAGATTTCATATCAATCTTACGTTTAGCGAAAATTTGTCTACCCTTGGAAGATAAAAGTGCTTGATATTCTTTAGTTTTAAAACACTGGTAACGTTCATTCATATCAGTCCCTTTTGAGGGGCTGATTCAGGTTCATCATCGCAGTCAACATTGATTTCAAAGCTGTTTGCTTCTATCTCCCCTTTTTCATGATGTATTTTCGTACAGGTGCTTCAACTATTTGAACAATTTCAAATCCTTCTTTTTGATAAAGGTGCTGGGCTGCTTGATTTGCTTCGAAGACATTTAAAGAAATACTATCTATGTCTCCATTTTTAAACATCAATTGAATAAAATCCTTAAATACCTGGCTACCTAAGCCCTGCCCCTGTTTTTGGGGGTTGATAAAAAATCTCCCGATATGTAGATTCCTGTCTTCTAGCCTGATTTTCTGGACAAGCCCGACAAACTCTTGTCCAGCAAAGATTGAAAAGATTCCTTCCAAATCTTGCAAGACTTGAATTGTCAAGGGAAAAGGAATCATTGTTCCCATCCATTGTTCTTGAAAGGATTTGCCTAGGGAGTTGGACCATTGGCATACGAGCTGAGCATTTTCTGTGCTCACATTTTCTTCAAAACGAATTATCATCTTTGCCTCACCATCTTATCTATGTTTCTCCATTATACTACTTCTCCTATTTTTTACGAATAGATAAGTATGATTGATATTTATTTTTTTCTTGTCGGGAGTATTCTCGCTTCCTTTCTTGGTTTGGTCATTGACCGTTTTCCAGAGCAATCCATTATCCAACCTGCTAGTCACTGCGATTCCTGTCAGACTCGCTTGCGCCCCTTAGATTTGATTCCGATTCTCTCGCAGGTGCTCAATCGCTTTCGCTGTCGCTACTGCAAGGCTACATATCCTGTCTGGTATGCCCTCTTTGAACTAGGCTTAGGGCTCCTCTTTCTATCTTGGTATTGGGGCTTTCTTTCCTTGGGACAAGTCATCCTAATCACTGCTGGTTTGACCTTGGGCATCTACGACTTTCACCATCAGGAATATCCCTTACTGGTCTGGATGACTTTCCACCTAATCCTCATGGTTTCCTCTGGCTGGGATCTGGTCATGATTTTCTTCCTTATCCTTGGAATGTTAGCTCATTTTATCGATATTCGCATGGGCGCAGGGGATTTTCTCTTTTTAGCTTCTTGCGCTCTCGTCTTTAGCGCAACAGAATTACTCATCTTGATTCAGTTTGCTTCTGCGACGGGCATCCTAGCCTTTCTCCTGCAAAAGAAAAAGGAAAGACTTCCTTTTGTGCCTTTCCTCTTACTCGCTGCTTGTGTGATTATTTTTGGTAAGCTACTGCTTGTTTGATAAAGTCCTGAATCGGCTCTCCTTCATGGAGAGCTTTTACGATTTTCGAACCAACGATAACACCATCTGACACCGCATTGAAGCGTTCTACATCGGCTTGACTAGATACACCAAAACCTGTTAAAACTGGGATGTCGGTCACTTGATGCAATTGTGCCAAGTGCTTGTCCAAGTCTGCACGGTAATTGCCTGATTTCCCTGTCACTCCATTGATAGCAACGGCGTAAACAAAGCCTTCTGCCCCTTTAATCAACTCTTTCTGACGCTCAATCCCTGTGGTCAAGCTTACTAAAGGAATCAAAGCAATGTCTGTGTCTACCAAAAAAGGCTCTACAAAGTTGGCATGCTCATGAGGCAGGTCTGGAATAATCAAGCCCTTAACCGCTGTATCAGCCAAATTTTTGACAAAGTTCTCCACACCGTACTGAAAGAGGGGGTTGAAGTAGGTCATAATGACCAGTGGAATCTCTGTTTCAATGGTTTTCAAGGTTTCAACCAAAGCCTGGGTAGAGGTCCCATGGGCTAAACTGCGCAAGCCAGCTTCTTCGATAACAGGTCCATCTGCAACAGGGTCTGAAAAGGGAATGCCCACTTCAATGGCAGAGACACCCAAATCTTCTAAAAAGTGAATTGTTTCAGCAAGACCATCCAAACCTTTCTCGTGGTCTCCAGCCATGATATAGGGAACAAAAATTCCTGTTCCAGCTACTTTAATAGCATTCAATTTTTCTGTTAATGTCTTAGGCATGAGCTTCTCCCTTCTTTGCTGCGTCTGCTTCCAAGCGGTCTTTGACTTGAACCACATCCTTGTCCCCACGACCTGATAGACAGACAATCATGGACTTGTCTGGTCCAAGTTCTTTGGCTAATTTCACCGCAAAGGCAATAGCGTGACTAGATTCCAAGGCTGGGATAATCCCTTCCACACGAGACAGGAGTTGGAATCCTTCCAAGGCTTCCTCGTCTGTCACAGGAACATAGCTGGCACGTTTGATATCGTGGTAGTGAGAATGTTCTGGACCGATACCAGGATAGTCCAAACCTGCTGAGATAGAGAAAGCTTCAAGAATTTGACCATGGGCATCTTGGAGCACATCCATAAGAGAACCATGGAGGACACCTGGGCGGCCCTTGGTCAAGGTAGCTGCATGGTGCTCTGTATCTACACCAAGTCCTGCTGCTTCAGCTCCATACATGGCTACAGACTCATCTTCCACAAATGGATGGAATAGACCAATGGCATTTGAACCACCACCAACACAGGCTACTAGGGCATCTGGCAAATCTTGACCTGTCAAATCGCGGTACTGTTGTTTAGCCTCTCGACCAATGACACTTTGGAAGTCACGAACAATTTCTGGGAATGGATGAGGCCCCAAGGCAGAACCTAGGATATAGTGAGTATCATCGATATTTGCTACCCATGAACGAAGGGCTGCATTGACCGCATCCTTGAGCACGCGCGAACCATCTGTCACTGACTCAACCTTTGCTCCCAAAAGCTCCATACGGAAAACATTGAGTGCTTGGCGTTTCACATCTTCCTCACCCATATAGATGGTACATTCCATATTAAAGAGGGCTGCAGCAGTTGCAGTTGCCACACCGTGCTGACCAGCACCTGTTTCTGCGATAATTTTCTTTTTACCCATGCGTTTAGCAAGCAAAACTTGTCCCAAGGCATTGTTAATCTTGTGGGCCCCTGTATGGTTAAGGTCTTCCCGTTTGAGATAAATCTTGGCTCCGCCGATATGCTGAGTCAAATTTTTTGCGTAGTAAAGGGGAGTTTCACGCCCCACGTACTGACGCAAGAGTTGGTTTAATTCCTCTTGGAAACTTGGATCTGCCTGACTTTCACGGTAGGCCTTTTCCAACTCCAAAACTGCTGTCATCAATGTTTCTGGGACGAAACGTCCTCCGAATTTTCCGTAAAATCCATCTTTATTTGGTTCCTGATATGCCATTCTTTACCCTCTCTATAAATCTTCTAATCTTTTCATGATCTTTTTGTCCATCTGTCTCCACTCCACTTGATACATCTACTGCATAGGGAGTAAAGTGTTGAATTGCTTGTACTACATTGTCTTCATTAAGCCCACCTGCGATAAAGAAGGGCTGTGCTAGTCCCATCGTATCCAGTTGACCCCAGTCAAAAGTCTGGCCACTCCCAGCCACAGGAGCATCAAAGAGTAGATAGTCTGCCTGAGAATTGGGCACATGACCCTCTCCATCCACCTGCACAGCCTGAATACTGGCACAAGGCAAATTCTCAAATAAATCATCTGCCACCTGACCGTGAACTTGAACCAAGTCCAAGCCAACCTTGTCAATCGCTTCTAGCAGTTCTGCCCGACTCGGTGAAACAAATACACCAGCCTTTTTGACATCTGCAGGAATAAGCTTTGCCAACTCAGCAGCCTGATCCAAAGTCACCTGTCTTTTACTAGGTGCGAAGACAAAACCGATGTAGTCGGCTCCTGCTGAAACAGCTGTCTCCACCGCTTCTTTGGTTGATAATCCGCAAATTTTAACCTTTGTCAATCTGCAACTCCTTGATTCTCTGGGCCACATCTTCTGCCTGCATAAGAGCTGTCCCTACTAAAACTCCGTTAAAGAATGGCGCTACTCGTTCCGCATCCTGTCCTGTGAAAATAGCAGATTCAGAAATGTACAAGCAATCATCTTTGAAATGTTTAGCCAAGTCTACACTGGTCTGCAAGTCAACTTCAAAGGTTGTCAAGTTGCGGTTGTTGACCCCGATAATCTCAGCACCAAGTCTATGAGCCACCTCTAGTTCAGCAAGATTATGCGTTTCCACCAAGACTTCCAGACCAAGATCTGTCGCATAGTCATAAAGTTCCTTGAGACGTTCTTCTGACAAGGCGGCCACAATGAGTAGGATGACCGTTGCACCTGCATTACGAGCGCGGATGATTTGCTTTTCATCGATAATAAAGTCCTTGTTAAGCGTCGGAATCTGTACCTGACTGGAAATCTCCCGTAGATAATCCAAATATCCTTTAAAGAAAACTTCATCTGTCAGAACAGAAATCATCACTGCTCCGTTCACTTCATAAGTCTGGGCCTGTTGCACAATATCCACATCGAGATTGATATCTCCCAAACTAGGGCTAGCTTTCTTGACCTCAGCGATTACCTGCAAGCGGTCCTGATGATTCTTCAAAAATTCTGCCAAGCGATAGGTCTGGCGCAGGGGCTGGATTTCCTCCAGCTTCATTTGCTCGACTTCATGCGCCTTCTGCTCCAAAATTCGTGCTAAAAATTCCTGACTCATTTTTGGTACTCCTGTAACAGTCTGAGTTTTTCAAGGGCCTTGCCACTAGCAATCACTTGACGAGCTAAGGCAACTCCATCCTTGATATTATCTACCTTACCATTAGCATAGAAACCAAGACCAGCATTTAAAACTGTCGTTTCCAAGAATGGACTTGGTTCATTTTTAAGAACGCTGAGCAAAATTTCTGCATTTTCCTGAGCATTGCCTCCACGAATGTCTTCGATAGCGTAGCCTTCCATTCCTAAATCCTCTGGAGTAAAGCTTGACAAGGTGATTTCGCCATTTTCAAGAAGAGCAATCGTGGTTGTTCCATTCAAACCAGCTTCATCCAAACCTTCTGGTCCAGCAACCACGATGGCACGTTTGCGACCCATATTTTTCAAAACCTGAGCTGTACTTTCTAGAAGTTCTGGACGACTAATTCCAAGAAGCTGTGTTTCCAAAGCCATTGGATGAATCAGGGGACCAGTCAAGTTCATAATCGTTGGAATTCCCAATTCCAAACGAGCTGGCATGATGTATTTCATAGCTGGATGCATATTTTTAGCGAAGAGAAAGACGATTCCAGTTTTATCAAAGACCTTACCTAGTTCAGCTGGTTTGAGGTCTAGGTTGATGCCCAAGGCTTCTAGGACATCTGCAGAACCAGATTTGGAAGAAATCGAGCGGTTACCGTGTTTTGCCATATGAACACCGCCACCAGCCAAGACAAAAGCTGCAGTTGTGGAGATGTTAAAGCTGAAAGACTTGTCCCCACCTGTACCACAGTTGTCCATGGCATCATGAATCTCAGTTGGAATATGTTGAGCATGTCCTCTCATGACTTGGGCAATGGCTGTGCGTTCTTCAGGTGTTTCCCCCTTCATCTTAAGAGCTAAAAGAAGAGAAGCAATCTGCGCCTCAGTAACACGCCCAGTTACGATACGCTCAATGACATCCGTCATTTCCACACCTGATAAATTTTCAAATTTTGCTAGTTTTTCAATAATCTCTTTCATCCTAGTTTCCTCATTTTACAACCTTCTCGATAAAATTCCGAATAGAAGACAAGCCATCTGGCGTTCCAATGCTCTCTGGATGGTACTGGAAGCCATAAATTGGAAGGGTTTTGTGTTGAATTCCCATAATTGCCTGGTCATCAGTCGAACGAGCTGTCACTTCAAACTCTTCTGGCATTTCTTCAATCAAAATACTGTGGTAACGCATGACCGCCCGGCCATCCTCGATTCCTTGATACAAAACAGATGGCGCTTCAAAGCTGATATTGCTCTGTTTCCCATGCATGACTTTTGGAGCCAAGCCTAACTTACCACCAAAGACTTCTGCAATGGCTTGGTGGCCCAAACAAATCCCAAGAATCGGCTTCTTGCCTGCAAAGTCACGAATCATGTCTTCCATCTTACCAGCATCAACTGGCCAACCAGGACCCGGAGAAAAGACCAGACCATCTGCTTTTTCAGCTTCTTCATATAGCTTAGGATCATCATTTCTCAAGACTTGCACTTCTGCAAAATTCCCAATGTATTGCGCCAAGTTATAGGTAAAAGAATCATAGTTGTCAATCAATAAAATCATGGTCTTAGTTCTCCAATTCTAGTCATAGATTTAGCCTTGTTAATGGTTTCTTGGTATTCGTTTTGGGCGATAGAGTCGTAGACAATCCCTGCCCCAGCCTGCACGTAGGCTGTTTGATTTTTGAGAATCATAGTTCGGATGGCGATGGCGAAATCCATATCACCCGTCGCAGATAAGTATCCGATTGCTCCTGCGTATACGCCACGTTTTTCCGTTTCCAGTTCATAGATGCGTCTCATAGCCCGAATCTTTGGTGCTCCTGAAACTGTTCCAGCTGGAAGTGTTGATTTCAAAGCATCCATGGCAGTGAGTTCTGGAAGCAAACGCCCCTTGACCACGCTGGTCAAATGCATGACATAGCGGAAGAGCTCCACTTCCATATACTTGGTAACTTGAACACTTGCCGTTTCAGAGATTCGACCGATATCATTGCGCCCCAAGTCTACCAACATCCGATGTTCTGCTGTTTCCTTTTCATCAGAAAGCAGGTCAGTCGCCAAGGCCTTATCCTCTTCATCCGTAGCCCCTCTTGGTCGCGTACCTGCAATCGGATTGGTAGTTACGATACCATTTTTTACAGAAACCAAACTTTCAGGACTGGCACCGATGATTTGATAATCACCAAAATCATAGAAATAAAGGTAATTAGAAGGATTAGTCACGCGGAGATTTCTGTAGAAGTCAAATGGATTTCCAGTAACTTCTGCTGAGAAGCGCTGACTGAGTACACATTGGAACATATCGCCATTACGAATCAAGTCACGAGCTGTTTCCACCATTTCCTCAAACTTCTGAGGAGCGATATGCGGTTTGAAGTCCAGTGGAGATAGATCCAAGTCTTCAAATTCATTTGGAGCAGGAATGCGTAATTCCTCAAGTACTTGGTTCAAGGCTTTTTCCAAGTCTTCTTGACTACGCTCACTATAGAGAGCATCCTCTATGACATGGATTTTTTCCTTCTTGTGGTCAAAGACCATGTAACTCTCATAGACGAAGAAATGCATGTCTGGCGTTCCAATTGTATCTTCAGGAATTTGACCAATTTCTTCATAAAGCGAAATCATATCGTAGCCAACAAATCCAATGGCTCCCCCACCAAAAGGTAGGTCTGAATGGTGCTGGCTCTTATGAGTCACTTCATAAAGGAAATCCAAGGGATCCCGATCAATCACTTGACCATTTTGATAAAGAACTCCATTTTCAAACTTAATCTCAAAAACTGGATTATAGGCTAAGATAGAAAAACGAGCGGTTTCCTTGTCTCTCGGAATACTCTCTAAGATCACCTTGTGTTGCCCCTTTAGGCGCATATAAGCCAAGATTGGTGATAAGACATCTCCATGAATGATTCGTTCCATTGTCATTTCCCTTTCAGTTTCTTATTTTTAATTTTTTGTCTTTTTTCTATTTCCCTTAATTAGTGCGGACGGGAGCAACTTTCTCCGAAATTTCATCCCTAATTTTTGAGCCTTAGGTCTCAAAAATTCCGTTCTAGAGAAGCATCTTTGCTTCTCTAGAATACCACTATGGCGGGAAATAGCGGTTTAATGCTCACTTCGTTCGCAAATATTTTATAGAAATTTATCTAGTGATAAAGCATAATTTAAAACTGATAGCCATATCTACGATAAATATATAAAAATCCCCACGCAAAATAACTTGCGTGAGGACGAAATTCGCGGTGCCACCTCAATTATAGGATTTCTCCTATCTCTCATTCCTGTCTCAGATACCTCCTGTAACAGGCTGTGCGATAAAGGGCACTCCCTTGAGAATTATGTTTTCTTCTCTCGTTTCAGATGGACCCAACCTTACAACTTTCTCTGCTTGTTTCCAGCAACCACAAGCTCTCTGTGAGAGAAAGGACTGTAATTTTTCCATCTATTATTTTTTAGCTTCTAGGTAGTCTGCAATCGCAGCTACGTCCTTGTCTCCACGACCGGAGACATTGATGATGATAATATCATCTTTACTTAGTTTCGGTGCACGTTTAACCGCTTCTGCGATAGCGTGCGAACTTTCAATCGCTGGGATAATTCCTTCTGTCTTGCTGAGAAGGAGGAGAGCCTGAACAGCTTCTTCGTCTGTCGCAGCAACATATTCCACGCGACCTGAGTCTTTAAAGTAGGCGTGTTCTGGTCCGACACCTGGATAGTCCAAACCAGCTGAGATAGAGTAAACTGGAGCTAGCTCTCCATCTTCCTTAAAGACTGCATAGGTCTTCATGCCGTCAACAATTCCAATACTTCCTTTTGTCATAGTCGCTGCGTGCTTGTCTGTGTCAAGTCCGTGACCAGCAGCTTCGACCCCAACCAGTTTGACTTCTTCATCAGCCACATACTGTGAAAAAGCACCAATGGCATTTGAACCACCACCGACACAGGCAATAACGTAATCTGGCAAACGTCCTTCTTTTTCCAAGATTTGACGACGAGATTCTTCACTGATGACCTTTTGGAATTCGTGAACAATTGTAGGATAAGGATGTGGGCCTACAGCAGATCCCAAAACGTAGAAGGCTTCAAGGTCATTCATCCATGCTCCAAAGGCTGCATCTACCGCATCCTTGAGGGTACGAGTTCCAGTTTCAACCGCGTGAACAGTTGCTCCCATCATCTCCATGCGGAAGACATTGAGACGTTGACGCTCCACATCCTCTGCCCCCATGTAGACATCACAGGCCATACCAAACTTGGCTGCAGCCGCTGCTGTCGCAACACCATGTTGACCAGCTCCTGTTTCTGCGATCACTCGTTTTTTGCCCATACGTTTAGCAAGAAGAATTTGTCCTAAAACGTTATTAAGCTTGTGAGAACCCAGATGGTTAAGATCTTCGCGCTTGAGATAAATCTTAGCCCCACCTAAGTGATCTGTCAAACTTTCTGCAAAATAAAGCGGTGTTTCGCGACCTGAATAGTCTTTTAAGTAATGGCGAAACTCTGCCAAAAACTCTGGATCATCCTTGTACTTGTCAAATGTCACTTCCAACTCATCCAACAAAGCCTGAATCGGCTCCGGTACAAAACTACCACCAAATTGTCCAAAATAACCTTTAGTTGTCATAAAATTTTTCCTCTTTTTTCAGTATTAATTTCAAGATATGAAAAAGCCCACACACAGAATTAAATTCCATGTGAGGGCGTTGGTAACGCGGTGCCACCTCAATTATAAAGGGACTATTCCCCTTTACATCTCTGCCTTGTCTAACAACAAGTTGCACTGTAAGGTGTGCGCACCGAATTTTCATTGTTTCAAATTCATTTTTAAAATCAGCCCACTTTCACTACTTCCAACCACCTGTTCACAATCACCACAGGCTCCCTGAAGATCAAAAATAGTTACTTTTCTGATTTGTTGAACTTATTTTAATACTTTGTTTTTTCTTTGTCAAGACTTTTTTACGATTTTTTTGATGAAGTTAGCACTTTTTCAGAAACTGTTTTGAAAGTCTCAATGATATAGTCCACTTCTTCATCGCTTAATTTAGTGTGAAGAGGGAGCGTAATTTCATTTTCAAAGAAGGCATAAGCCTTAGGATAATTCGCCATATCAAAGCCAAGATTCTTATAGGCTGTCAAGAGCGGAAGCGGTTTGTAGTGGACATTACTTGCAATTCCTGCTTTGGCCAATTCTTGGATGATAAGATTGCGTTCTTCTAAGCTCGCTCCTTCTACATGGGTGATGTAAAGGTGGCGTGAAGATTCGACAGTTTCAGTCTTGTGTGCCAAAGGATGGATGCGAGAACCTGCAAAACCACGATCATAGCGGTCCACGATGTCCTTACGACGTTCTAGCAAACCAGGGTAACGGTCCAATTGTACCAAACCAAGAGAAGCCATGATATCGGTCATATTGCACTTGTAGGCTGGTGTGACGATATCGTATTCCCATGAGCCCAGTTGCATCTTGGCAAGAGCATCCTTAGTTTGCCCGTGAAGGGAAAGAATTTGGAATTCCTTGTACATCTCTTCGTCATCAATCGCTGGATTGGCCTTCCAAGTCGCACTTCCTCCCTCAGCAGTTGTAAAGTTCTTAACGGCATGGAATGAGAAGGAAGTAAAGTCAGCGATAGAACCAGCAGGTTGCCCTTTATAAGTTGATCCCAAAGCATGGGCACTATCAGAAACAAGCACAATACGGTTAAAGGCCTTTTGCCACTTGCTTGAAGCAGCAAAAAGGTCGCGTTTCTTCTCCACAACTTGGAACAAACGGTCATAATCGCAAACAATCCCTGCAAGTTCTACTGGGATAATCACTTTAGTCTTTTCAGTGATAGCTTGCTCAAGCAAGTCATAGTCCATTTCAAAAGTATCTGCTTGGATATCCACCATGACAGGAGTCGCCCCTACGTGAGTGATAACACTACATGAAGCTGTATAGGTCATGGCTGGAACGATGACTTCATCACCAGGTCCAACTTCCAAGACGCGCAAAATCAACTCAAGAGCGGCTGTCGCAGAGTTGAGGCAGACAGTCTTAGGTGTCTGTGTGTATTGAGACAAGCGACGCTCCAGTTCTTTTGTCTTAGGACCTGTTGTGATCCAACCAGAACGCAGGGTATCCGCTACTTCAGCAATTTCTGCTTCCGTAATATCGGGTGGTGAAAATGGAATATTGTAATTTGGCATTGATTTGCTCCTTTTATCTGTACTCATTTTCTTATGACTACTTTATTTTAGCACTTCAAACACGGTTTGAAACATGATTTTGATGTCTCCAAGGAAACTAAACTCTCGGAGATAGGCGAGGTTATAGCGCATCTTTTCAGGAAGGACGTGTTCGACATAGGCCTGGTCAACTGACAAACCTTTCTCCGTCATTTGACTGATGATGGTGTCCTCATCCTTGTAGTTGATGCTGGCTGGAGAGGTAATCCCTGCTGGTAAAAGCAAAGTCGCCATCATTTCAGGGCTATACTGCTCTGTGTAGCGTGGCACTTCAGGTCGTGTACCGACAAAGGACATCTCACCTTTAAGGACATTGACCAACTGAGGCAGTTCGTCCAAACGGACACGGCGGATGAAATTGCCAACCTTGGTAATGCGACTATCGTTAGCAGAAGTCACCAGACTTCCTTTTTTATCCGCATCCGTCACCATGGTACGGAACTTCCAAATCTTGAAAGGTAGATTGTACTGGGTCACGCGCTCTTGCTTATAAATCACTGGCCCCTTGCTATCCAACTTAATCCAAATGCTCAAGATGAGAAAGATGGGAGAGGTTAGAATCAGTAAGACAAAGGCTAGAACCCAGTCCAAACAACGCTTGAAAATCAGCGAACCCTTCCTTTTAGAGACAAGCTGGTAGTAAGACTCAACCTCGCTTGATTGCATTTCCACGGGCAAGTCTTCCCATTTCAGCATGCTGTTTCTCCTTTGTTTTTATTATACTATTTGTCAACATTTTTCATTATACCACAAAATGGAAAAGGCGGGGAAAGAAATCTGTAATTTGAAGGATTTCCTTCTTATGCTCAATGAAAATCAAAGTACAGCTTTTAGGTTGCAGATAAAGCTGCCCTGGTTTTAAGAGATTTTCAAAGAATATTAAGACATGGCCCCTGCCTGCAAGCTATACATCTTGTGATAGGTTCCTCCCAGAGCCAAGAGTTCCTCATGGGTTCCACTCTCGATAATGCGCCCCTTATCCAAAACATAAATACAGTTGGCGTCTTGGATGGTAGAAAGACGATGGGCGATGGCAATGGTTGTCCGCCCCTGTCTCATCTTAGCTAGTGAAGCTTGAACCAAACTTTCTGTTTCAGAGTCAATATTGGCTGTCGCTTCATCCAAAATCAGGATTTTAGGCTGACTGGCGACTGTTCTGGCAAAGGCAAGAAGCTGGCGCTGACCAGTAGAAAAGCTCGAACCACGCTCTGAAACAGGGGAATCATAACCCTGAGGAAGTTCTTGAATAAAGGAATCTGCATCCACGAAGGCTGCAGCAGCCTGGACCTGCTCATCACTAATGTCTTGGTACATGGCGATATTGGACTTAATGGTTCCATGATAGAGGAAGGGTTCCTGCAAGACCAGACCGATGTTTTTTCTCAGCTCTTCCTGACTGTAGTCCCTAATATCCACATCGTCCAAGAGAACTCGCCCTGATTGAAATTCATAAAAGCGCATGAGGACATTAATAATCGAAGATTTCCCTGAACCTGTATGGCCTACAAATGCAATGGTTTCACCCTTATTAACGGAGAAGGAAATGTCATCCAGAATCGAATGTTTGCCATCATAAGAGAAACATACATGTTCAAAACGGATATTGCCTTCTTTGATCTCGGTCTGTCCATTTTCTTGAAGAGGCTCATAGGTCCTCTCGTCTATTAGGGCAAAGACACGACCTGCAGAAACCATAGAAGTTTGCAGGGTTGAAAAGTTTTGCGTCACCTCAATCAGGGGATCAAAGAGGCGGTTGATGTACTGAATAAAGGCATACATGGTTCCTGCCGTTATTCCCAGATAAAGTCCACGATAGCCAAAGTAAGCCATCAAAACGGCGTAGCCTATGAGTTTCAGTAAACTCATGGCAGGGCGCAAAAAGAGAGCATCCAAGGCTACAGAACGGTTGGCATAGACCAAGTGTTCTTGGTTGATTTCATCAAATTCTGCCTGCAGGCGCTTCTCTTGATTAAAGGCCTGGATAATCCTGATCCCCTCGATATTCTCTGCCAGCTTACTATTGATATCTGACAAGAGACTTCTGGTTTTCTCGATGATTTTGACTGACTTTTTCCGATAGAGATTGACCAAAAGGAAAATCAAGGGGAGAAAGAGCAATACTAATGCTGTCAAACGGAAATCCAATACCAACATGGTATAAAGAGTTGTCAGAAAGATGAAAACTGCTGAGATAAAGCTAGATAAAATCCCTGAAAACATATCGCTGATGGTCTCAGTATCATTGGTCAAACGAGAGACGATGGAGCCTGCTGGCGTCTTGTCAAAATAAGACATACCCAACTTTTCCATATTGGCAAAGGCATCGCGACGAATATCCCTAACAATACTGTAAGACACGCGCGCAAAGAGAAGATTGCCAACATACTGAACTACAGTTTGTAGGATGTAGAGACCATAGTAGACCAGCAAAACGGTCACAGCGAGTTGATTGAGATTGCTGAGATACTGGTCGATAAAGTGGGAAGCCACAAGGGGAATGACGCTTTTAATGATCGTAGTCGCTAGGAGAAAACTGAGGGCCAAAAAGGTCAGGAGTCCATAAGGCTTGAGATAAGATATCAAGCGCTTCAATACAGTCCATTGTTCGTTCTTATTCTGCATCTTCTTCTCCTTTCATTTCCAACTGCTGAGACTGGTAGGTTTGGGCATACCAGCCATCCAAAGCTAGCAAGTCTTCGTGCCTGCCTCGTTCGATGATTTGACCATTTTGCAGGACTAAAATCAAATCTGCATGGACAACTGCACTGAGGCGATGAGCCGTAATAATGGTTGTCTTGTCCTTACGTTTTTCCTTGAGGTTGTCGATAATGGCATACTCTGTCTTGGCATCCACGGCCGACAAAGAATCATCCAAAATCAAGATATCAGGGTCTAAAATCATAGCCCGACTCATAGCTAGCCGTTGCTTTTGACCTCCAGAAAGACTGACTCCCTTTTCGCCAATCAACGTATCAAATCCCTGAGGCATGGCTACAATGTCTTGGTAAACTTGGGCTAGCTTAGTTGCTTTCTCGACCGCTGAAAGTGGTAAATCAGGATTCCCAAAGCGTATATTGTCTAAGATTGAAGTCGCAAAGAGGAACTGGTCCTGAGGAACATAGCCCATAAGACTACGAAGGTCTGTCAGACGGTAATCCCTAATATCGTGACCATTCAGATAAATGGCTCCCTCATCCACATCGTATTCACGCAAGAGAAGCTTGATCAAGGACGTTTTTCCAGAGCCTGTCTGACCAACCAAGCCCAGAGTTTGCCCTTTTTCTAAACTAAAGTGAACATCCGTCAGTGTTTCCTCATTTTCAAAGGCAAAGCTATCAATGGCATATTGCAAGCACCCATTTTCGATACCGTCCAGAGGAAATTCAGGATCTTTTACAGGTGATTCCTGAGATAAAAGTTCCTCAATCCGCTGGTAAGAAACCTTGCCTCGCTGAGTAATATTAAAGAGGAAACCAATAGCCATAAGAGGCCAAACTAGCATATCCAAGTAGCTGATAAAGGTAACTAGATTCCCAACCGTGATTTGCCCTTTCTGAACCATCAAGGAACCGACCAAGAGGGTTAAAACATAGGAGGAACCAACAAATAAGAGAACCATGGGGTCAAAGAGACTATCGTATTTCATGGTTTGCAGGTTCTTTTGGAAGGTCAATTCATTGACCGCTTGAAATGACTTCAACTCATCAGCCTGATAACTGAAAGACTTGGTCACTTTGATACCTGATACAGACTCCTGCACCTTGTTATTGAGTTCAGAAAAAGCTGACTGTGACTCGCCAAAGGCTTTGTGGGTCTTTCTCCCTAGACGACTGGTCGCATAAGCCATTAAAGGTAGGGGCAAAATGGCAACTAGAGTCATCTGCCAGGAAATGCTAAAGAGCATGGTCAGCAAAGTCACCAAAGCCGTGATAGAGGCATCCACCGCAGACATAACACCTCCACCGGCGAGACGAGTCAAGGCATTGATATCGTTGGTTGCGTGTGCCATCAGATCCCCCGTCCGATAGGTCTGATAAAAGGCTGGAGACATTTTTGTGAAATGCTCAAACAAACGAGACCGCATAATCTGCCCCAAACGGTAGGAAGTCCCGAGGATATACATACGCCAAACATAGCGCAGATAGTACATTCCAAAGGCCGCAAGAAGCAAATAAAATAAGTCAAGAAGGAGATCCTGCTGGGTTAATTGTCCCGACGTAATAGCATCAATGACCCGCCCCATAACCATAGGTGGAATGAGATTGAGGACGGAAACCAAGACCAGGGCCACAATTCCGACTAGATAACGGCGTTTTTCTAACTTGAAAAACCACCAAAGTTTTTGAATAATGGACATAAAATCCCTTTCTGATTGCAAATAGAAACCTGAGGCCAAGACCCCAGGTTTTTCTTATTCATAGGTTACGACTGTAACGGCACCCTTGTCATACTCAGCGATAAAGATATTAGCTACATTGTCATGTCCTTGCTTGTTGAGGTTATCAAGCAACCACTCTTCGCTACGACCAATCGATTCCAAAACATCTACTTGGATCACACCGTCAGTCACAACTGGATACTTAGGATTTTCATCTCCCATTTGGACCACGATGAGTTGGCCATTTTGCTCTTGCACAGCTCGTTTAACTTGCTTCATCTGGAAAATTCCTTGGCTACGAAGTTTGAGAGCAACATCTGCCGCAGACAAACCAACTGAACGACAGGCTTCTGGGTCAATCTGCCCATTTTTGATGAGCAGAGTCGGTTTACCATCAATCAAGCGTTTGACAAAACGAACATTGTTATTGAGCCATTTGAGGGTCAAGACCAAAATCGTCCACATCATCAAAATCACTGCATACTGGAGAATACTGATAGAACTATTGTAAATCACCCCACCAATGATACCACCGAGAACATAGTTCTGAATTTGGTCTGTAGCAGAGTTAGGTGCTAGATTCCCCTTTCCTGTCACATTGATAACAAAAACAAGCGAGAAAAGACCCAAGGCCAGTTTGATTAAAATTTCCATATAATTGAGTGTCATTTGTTTACCTCCACCAATTCAATAGCGTCTGTTTGATGCAATTCTAATTTCTCTAAAAGATACTTGTCTGGTTGGCTCCCGTTCATGGCACGATAGAAATTTGAACCTACCTTGATAAGTGCTCCATCAGTGGCAGCTGAAGTATTGACATAAACTTCTGATTTATCCACTCCCAAGTCTTTAGAAATGACCTCTATGAAATGAAGGGAAGTTTGAAATTGATTGTTAGAGGTTTGATTGGTCTGGTATTTTGAAATTGTCACCAAAAGCATGGCTACCAAAGTCAAGGCCAAAATCATGACCAATTCACGAAACTTAGTTCCCTTTTTATCACGATAAGCCTTAAAAGCAAAAAATCCTGTGATAGCTAGGAGCACAATCCCAAAGCCAATCATGATGCCATTTTGCTGACTGATTTGGCTAAGTACATAGTCATATGAGTAAAATTTCATTTATTTTCACTCCCTTTCATAAAATCATTCTTCATTATAAACGAAAGAGGGTGATTTTTCAAACCATACGTTGGGGAAATAGACCTTTTTTTGGTATAATAAAATCTATAATCTGAATGAAAAAGGTAACTTTATGAAACTTATCTCATGGAATATTGATTCCCTCAACGCAGCCCTAACGAGTGACTCAGCTCGTGCCAAATTGTCCCAAGAAGTCCTACAAACCTTGGTCGCTGAAAATGCTGATATTATCGCTATCCAAGAAACCAAGCTTTCTGCTAAGGGCCCTACAAAGAAACATCTGGAAATTTTAGAAGAACTCTTCCCAGGCTACGAAAACACGTGGCGTTCTTCCCAAGAGCCTGCTCGTAAAGGCTATGCTGGAACCATGTTCCTTTATAAGAAAGAACTTACACCTACTGTCACTTTCCCAGAAATCGGTGCCCCTTCTACCATGGACTTGGAAGGCCGCATCATCACCTTGGAATTTGATGAATTTTTCGTAACGCAAGTTTACACTCCAAATGCTGGTGATGGTCTCAAACGCTTGGAAGAACGTCAAGTCTGGGATGTCAAATATGCGGAGTATTTAGCTCAACTAGACAAAGAAAAACCAGTCCTTGCGACCGGCGACTACAACGTAGCCCACAATGAAATCGACC
This sequence comes from uncultured Streptococcus sp., assembly GCF_915066115.1. Lineage (GTDB taxonomy): Bacteria > Bacillota > Bacilli > Lactobacillales > Streptococcaceae > Streptococcus. The sequence continues at coordinate 19,321 of NZ_CAJZDT010000014.1, forward strand.
TTGCAAATCCTGCTAGCAACCGCCGTTCACCAGGATTTACCGACGAGGAGCGTGCTGGATTTACCAACCTTTTAGCAACTGGATTTACGGATACCTTCCGCCACATTCATGGCGATGTTCCAGAACGCTACACTTGGTGGGCACAGCGCAGCAAGACTTCTAAAATCAACAATACAGGCTGGAGAATCGACTACTGGCTCACAAGTAACCGCATCGCTGACAAGGTGACCAAGTCTGATATGATTGACTCGGGTGCACGTCAAGACCATACGCCCATTGTCATGGAGATTGAGCTCTAAGGAGAAAGCTAATGGACTATCAAGCTGTCATTCCTGAATTTGTAGTATCTGACCTCGAAAAGTCACGCCACTTCTACTGCGACTTGCTGGGATTTTCTGTCGAATACGAGCGTCCAGAGGAGAAATTTCTCTTCCTCTCGCTTGAAGACTGCCAACTTATGCTAGAAGAAGGCAGCACAGAAGAATTAGCCCAACTAACCTATCCTTTCGGGCACGGTGTCAATATTTCCTTTGGCATTGAAGATGTCCCTCAGCTCCACCAAAAACTGCTGGAAGCTGACTATCCTATCCATCGTCCCCTGACAAAAAGAGAATTTCGAGTAGGAGATAGCTTTATATATCCCCATGAATTTGCAGTCTTGGATCCAGATGGCTATTTTTTAAGATTTAGCGAGTAGAAAAATAGAAACCTACAATACTGTATCGTGTTGTAGGTTTTTGTTCGTTCGTTTTTTTTATCTAAACACTAACAAAATCTTTGATTTCTAAAGTTATTTAGTGTAAAATAAAAACATTGGCACAAGCCTATTTAAAATTAAATATCATTTTACTTGTTTATGTCGTGAATTGGCACGACGTTTCTACAAGGTGCCGGAACACCTAACAATAAGTAAGTCAGAAGTGAGGTATGGTCGTTTTTGCCATGCCTATTTTGGGGACTTACTTAGAGATTAAGTAGGTCTTTTTTGAATATTTTTAATATTTCCCTTAATTAGTGCGGACGGGAGCAACTTCCTTCGGAATTTCATCCCTAATTTTTGAGCCAAAAGTCTCAAAAATCCCGTCATAGACAATAACAAGATTATTGTCTATGATACCACTACAACGGGAAATATTTGATAAGACTCGCTTCGCTCGTAATAGTTTTATCAAATATATAGTACTAGCAAAAGGGATCACTATAGAAACATTTAAACAACAAGTAAATTGGCTTTTAGACTTTAGGAGGTCTTATGAAATTATTAGAAGAGCGCATCCTCAAGGATGGGCATATCTTGGGTGATAACATCCTCAAGGTGGATTCCTTTTTAACCCACCAAGTTGACTATCAATTGATGCGAGAGATTGGAAAGCTCTTTGCGGAAAAATTTGCTTCTACTGGTATTACCAAAGTCGTGACCATTGAAGCGTCAGGCATTGCCCCAGCCGTTTTTACAGCTGAAGCCTTGAATGTACCCATGATTTTCGCAAAGAAAGCTAAAAACATCACCATGAACGAAGGCATCTTGACTGCCGAAGTTTACTCCTTTACCAAGCAGGTGACCAGCACCGTTTCTATCGCTGGAAAATTCCTCTCACCAGAGGACAAGGTCTTGATTATTGACGATTTCCTTGCTAATGGGCAAGCTGCCAAAGGCTTGATTCAAATCATCGAACAGGCCGGTGCAAGAGTCGAAGCGATTGGTATCGTGATTGAAAAATCCTTCCAAGACGGTCGTGATTTGCTTGAAAAAGCAGGTTATCCTGTCTTATCACTCGCTCGTTTGGATCGTTTTGAAAATGGTCAAGTCGTATTTAAGGAGGCAGATCTCTAATGCAAACTCAAGAAAAACACTCGCAAGCAGCCATTCTTGGCTTGCAGCACTTATTAGCCATGTACTCAGGATCTATCCTAGTTCCCATCATGATTGCAACAGCCCTTGGCTATTCAACTGAGCAGTTGACCTACCTGATTTCTACAGATATCTTCATGTGTGGGGTGGCAACCTTCCTCCAACTCCAACTCAACAAATACTTTGGAATTGGACTACCAGTCGTTCTCGGAGTTGCCTTCCAATCAGTCGCTCCTTTGATTATGATTGGTCAAAGCCATGGTAGTGGTGCTATGTTTGGTGCCCTTATCGCATCAGGGATTTACGTGGTTCTTGTTTCAGGCATCTTCTCAAAAGTTGCCAATCTCTTCCCATCTATCGTAACAGGATCTGTTATTACCACGATTGGTTTAACCTTGATTCCTGTCGCTATTGGAAATATGGGAAATAACGTTCCAGAGCCAACTGGTCAGAGTCTCTTACTTGCAGCGATCACTGTTCTGATCATCCTCTTGATTAATATCTTTACCAAAGGATTTATCAAGTCGATCTCCATTTTGATTGGACTGGTTGTTGGAACTGCCATCGCTGCTAGCATGGGCTTGGTGGACTTCTCTCCTGTTGAAGCAGCACCTCTTGTCCATATCCCAACTCCCCTCTACTTTGGGATGCCAACTTTTGAAATCTCATCTATTGTCATGATGTGTATCATTGCAACGGTGTCTATGGTTGAGTCGACTGGTGTTTACCTAGCCTTGTCTGATATCACGAAAGACCCAATCGACAGCACACGCCTGCGTAACGGTTACCGTGCAGAAGGTTTAGCCGTACTTCTCGGAGGAATCTTTAACACCTTCCCTTACACAGGATTTTCACAAAACGTTGGTCTGGTTAAATTATCAGGTATCAAGAAACGTCTGCCAATCTACTACGCAGCTGGTTTCCTAGTTCTCCTTGGACTCCTTCCTAAGTTTGGCGCCCTTGCCCAAATCATTCCGAGTCCTGTCCTCGGTGGTGCCATGCTGGTGATGTTTGGTTTTGTATCTATTCAAGGGATGCAAATCCTCGCCCGTGTTGACTTTGCTAACAATGAACATAACTTCCTCATCGCAGCTGTTTCAATCGCTGCAGGTGTCGGACTCAATAACAGTAATCTCTTCATCAGCATGCCGACAGCCTTCCAAATGTTCTTCTCAAACGGAATCGTCGTAGCCAGCCTACTTGCTATTGTACTCAATGCAGTATTAAATCATAAAAAGAAATAAGAAAAAGAGGTGCTAGCCTCTTTTTTATTTATAACAATTTGATTATAATATCCACACCTCACCCAGCAGTCCAACAAATAACCAACTCTAGCCCCTTAACCCCAGCGATTTCAAGTCGTTGGGGTTTCGTGAAAAAGTGCTTGACTCTTCCCCTATGGAGAGTTATGATGGACACACCAATAAGGCAAAGGAGATTTTATGGAAAAATTCACCAACAGAAATATTCAAAATAATGAACTTGAACAATAGCAATTCTCGCTTCAAGACCGCATTCGAAATATCCACAATTTCGAAAACTAAGACATCATACGAGACCAAGAAATTGCTATAGTAGCCAGCGTGATTGGCAGAATCCCTACTCTGGAATGCCAAAACTCAGACAGCCAAGATTTTCGCGATATTTCGGTCTGGACTCTTCAAGAAATGCTTGAGGTGAGTTACGAGTTAGGCAAACTGTCGCAAGAAACTCCAGCACCCTCCGAGCTTTAAATTGGTGACAAAGCAAAACTAAAACACCCACAATAAGTATACCGACCAATCAATGACTACTTATATTAGAAATTATTTAGACCATCCTAGTGAAGATACTAATTTATCTTCTGATAAAAGTCGTAATTCTCCAACACTAGAAGAAATTAGCCAGTCAATAGAGAATATGATGAAAATCTTAAAAAATAATTTTCAAGTAAAGAAATCAAAATAAGTAGAAATCTATAAACCTTACGAAAACAACTCATGCCATTTAAACATGAGTTGTTTTTTTACTCTCTCACAACGATATTGTATTTAAGCTTTAACATCACTTCGCCATTTTTTATAGGCTTCCTGTGCTGAGGTCGCCATAATAAACTTAAAAATCTCCTCACTTGAAAATATTTTTTCAAATGTTTCCTCGCTAGACTGTGAAAGATTGATAATCAAATCTTCAAATTCTTTAGGAAATAACGAGTTTTTAAACATAGCATAGTCATTACTTTTAGCTATCGAACGTTGGCGTTCACTTGGATTTTGAACGACTTGTTTGACAATCAAGTCCAAAATAACTTGGTCTTCTTCGGTAAATACATCTGGAAATTGTGAGTTGATTTTATTTAAAATTTCTGTCAACGTATCTTTTTCTTCTGGTGGTTTTACAGCAGGATTGATACTTTTTTGCTGGTTATAAATAGGACTTTCCTCTTTAACCAAAAGAATAGATTCCTCATTATCCTTGACAAGTTTATAATAATCCATACGAACTTTATCTGAAATATCAACAACTTCTTGACTATTTGTCGGAAGTAAAGAAATCAAATAGTTGATAAAAATATACTCTGAAAGCAGTTCTTTATCAAATAAACGAACTAGCTGAGAAATGTAATTATACTTTTCTCTAAAACCTCGCAAGAGAGTTCTAAACTCGTATTTCACTGAATCTGCCAGCTGGTCGTATCTTCCAACTATAGATTGAAAACTATTCGCCAATCTCCCCAATAACTTCTCATCTTGTATATCATTTGCAGATTGATAAAGAGCGATAACTCTCTCAACATCATTAGAGTTGTAAAGATGATACTTTCGGATTTTCTCCTTAGCATCGTACAGAAGGTTTGGGTCGATAGATTGATCAAGAGTTGAAGCTTCATAAAAAGGCTGAAATGCCTCTCTAATCTCTTCGGCAGTATTCT
>NZ_CAJZDT010000015.1:0-22438 GCF_915066115.1 uncultured Streptococcus sp.
GAGTACGGCAAGGTGAAGCTGACGTGGTTTGAATTTGATTTTCGAAGAGTATAAGGTTTCAAAAATCCCCACATAAAAGTACGGCGGTGCATATCCCTCTAGCAAGTCTTCGACTTGCCTCTAACGATTTTAGAGCACAGTATTACTCACTATTCTGCGTCTTCTGCTAAGAGTTTAGCTCGTGTTGCTTCATCCAAAAGTGGGTAGCCTAGGCGTTTGCGTTCTGCGACAAAAGTTTTGGCTACGACACGGGCCAAGTTACGGATACGAGCGATATAGCCTGCGCGCTCTGTTACAGATACGGCACCACGCGCATCAAGTAGGTTAAAGGTATGTGAACATTTGAGAACATAGTCATAGGCAGGGTGCACCAATCCTTCTTCCAAAGCACGACCAGCTTCTTTTTCAAACTTATCAAAGTTTTCAAGCAACATTTCTTGATCCGAAATTTCAAATGAATATTTTGAGTGTTCGTACTCAGGCTGGATAAAGATTTCTCCGTATTTTACACCATCAGCCCATTCGATATCATAGACAGAATCCACTTCCTGAATATAAGAAGCCAAGCGCTCCAAACCATAGGTAACTTCCGCAGTCACAGGGCCAGTTGCCAATCCACCTACTTGTTGGAAGTAAGTAAACTGAGTAATTTCCATACCGTCAAGCCAAACTTCCCAACCAAGACCAGCTGAACCAGTTGATGGATTTTCCCAGTTATCCTCAACGAAACGAATATCGTGTTCCAAAGGATTGATACCCAATTTTTCCAAAGACTTAAGGTAAAGCTCTTGGATATTTGATGGAGAAGGCTTCATAACCACTTGAAATTGATGGTGTTGATAAAGACGGTTAGGGTTTTCCCCATAACGACCGTCAGCAGGACGACGTGATGGCTCTACATACGCTGCATTCCATGGCTCAGGTCCGATAGCACGAAGGAAAGTGTAAGGACTCATGGTTCCCGCACCTTTTTCATTATCATAAGCCTGCATAAGCATACAACCTTGGTCATTCCAAAATTGTTGCAAAGTAAGGATGATTTCCTGGAAAGTCAATTTTTTAGACATTATTTTCTCCTTTTATTTATATTATCTTTTTAAATTTATTTATCAAGCAACCAAGAAAAAGCTGGGTCCTGAAAAATATGACGTTTGGGAACAGTTTGTAAATTCTGATCGCATTCATCTATTGTTCCTAATTTCAAAGCACAAACTTCTGGTATATTTTCTTGAGTAGTGAAAATTTGACTGTGACAATTCTGGCAGTAATAACGTTGTTTACCTGGAGATGAACTAAAAGTAACCAAATTCTCTTTTCCATACAGTGCCAGATTTTTGCTGCTAACTTTGGCATTAACTGTGTAGGCAGACGCAGTTGCTTTCCGACAAAATGAGCAATGGCAAAAAACTATTTCCGACAATTCTTCATCTAGAGTGTAGGTGACTGCTTTACATAAACAAGATCCTTTAAGCATTATGCTCCTTTCTACTTAGGCATTAGACGAATTCAAAAAGAACCGAATTTCAACACCCAAGCCTTACGACTAGGGGCGTCAGAAACGCGGTTCCACCCTAATTTATTACTTCATTGTTTTTGAAAATACTACAGAAAGCGCCAGTTCTTTATTTTGCCCTACTTGGCTCCCACTATCCCAAGCTCGCTTGAAGAACGCCATAAGACTTTCTTTCCTCCTGACTATTATATCAGAATTGTAACATACTGTAAATCAAAAACTATAGAAAGATGTATTGTATTCTCTACTCACTTTTTGAAAAAGTTGCAAGTCCAATAACTGACAATAAGAGAGAAATTCCGGAAATACTTAGCATAATAGAAATCATGTTATTCGCACCAGTGGCTGGTAATTGTTTTCCTTCTTTGTTGACTGTAGCTAAAAGCACTTGTTGACTACTTCCAGCTAGTGTTTTATTCTCATGCTTAACTTCTATATTGGAATGATGTATTGCAATTGATGTAGCTTTCTCAATTTTATCATTGCTAATTGAAGACTTAATAGTTGAGACTTGTCTATTGTGACTTACTAATTTAACAGGTTGCACTTGAGAAACTGGCTTGGTTGGAATAACTGGACTAAGCGTTACAACTGGTTTAGCTGGAGTAACTGGCTTAACCGTTACAACTGGTTTAGTTGGACTAACTGGCTTAATCATTACAACTGGTTTAGTTGGACTAACTGGTTTAATCGTTACAACTGGTTTAGTTGGATTAGCTGGCTTAACAGATGCAACTGGTTTAGCTGGACTAACCGGCTTAACTGGTACAACTGCTTTAGCTGGGGTAACTGGCTTAACTGGTACAACTGCTTTAGCTGGAATCTCTACTTTATTAGCCTTAAGTTTTCCAGCCATATCTTTTAGAGCATTGATTACTTCATTAATTTCTTCTTGACTAGCTTCTGTATTTTCCAAAAGTAACTTAGCTTTGTTGAAAATAAGATTATATGCATCTTTCTCCTCTTTGCTAGCTGTCAAAAATCTTGGATCTTTGTCTTGGAACTTCACTTCATCCACGATAACATTTTTCAGGCTCATGAAATCTGTTTCTTTCCCATTCAGCTGTTCTTGTGCTTGCAAGAAAGTGGTCAATAGGCGGTCAATTTCATCTTGTGTTATCAAATCTTTCGTAATTAATAATGCCAAGAGTTTAAATTCACGATCATATCGACCTTTGCGTTCTTGATCAGAATTTATATATTTACCTTTTTTAACTGTCTCAGCATATGCTTTAATGGCATTCTTCAATGATGTGATATCAGATTCCTTACCATCCAATGTTTGCATAGCAGACTCTAAAGCTTTAACAATTTGGTCAATTTTATCTTGGTTAAGTTTACTTCCCAATGCTAGTTGCGCATCTTTGACACTTTGATCAAAAATCTCTTTTAACTTCTGTTTTGTATTATAATATCTCGGAGTTTTAACTACTTCCATTTGTTTATTTAAAGCTGCAATCAGAGCTAACTTAGAAACAACTGAAAGTGACAAAACATTATTTTTACCAAACAGAACTTTAAATGGTTGAAGATTATCAAGTAATTCATAACCGTTTGATAGATTTACAAGAACTTTATATTCACCAGTAACTACTTTCTTACCATAAGAATGTTTACCATATGTTTCAGCTGGCAAGACTTGACTCTGACCGTCTTCACCTACTAAAGTAATCGTTGTAGTTCCAGGAACAGCTTGATTAAAGCCAATCGTTACTGGAGCATATTTCATTTTGTTAGCCAAGAAGGTAATAGTTTGAAAACTGTTTTCTTTCGTTAAATCAAATTCCTTAGATAGAGCACTCACAAATTTTAACTCTGTACGGTCATAGCTAAAAATTTCTGCAACATAATGCCCAAATTTCAAGAAATTAATATCTTTTGACTTGTCAACAGTTACATATTGACCTTCGCTATTTTTAATGCGATAAACATAAGTTGTATCAATCTCATCCTTGGTTTTATTGTTTAGTATAGCAATTTTTACACGGCCACTATTTTCTTCACCTACAAGATCTTTGAGAGATATAAAATCTACATTTCCCGCAAAGTCTGCTACATAATAGAATATGTGCGATTTATCAACGTTCTTAGGAAGTGTATAACTACCATCTTCATTTTGTTTGATAATTTGATACAGTTCGATTTCTGAATCTGTCGCTTCTCTATTTTCAGAAGGACGAATATAAAAGACTTTTTCTAGAAGAATTCCGCCATTTCCTACATCCTGAGGTTTACGAGCTATAAATTGTTCTTGATCTTTTTGAGAACGAATATATCCCGAAGTAATCAGAGGTTTTTGTGTATCGATTTGAATTTTAAATGTTGTATATTGTTCCTCAGCTCCAGGGACATCTGGCTTATAACTAATAACATAGTCATAAATTCCATCAGAAACTCGATTTCCATTAGAATCCTGTCCTCCCCAAGCTGTTTTATCTAAAATGTAACTTCTTGGATTTCTAGTATCGCCATCAAAATAATTTTTTACAAGGTCTGTTGGACGACTTTGCCAAATAGGCTGACTGTGTGTTGTATCCGAAGAATCATAAACCGTCGCACGAAGATTTACCAAATTTCTATAGACAAGAGTTTTAAATTTAACAGAATCTTTATTACCATCCTCATTTGGCGAGATAGCAAGGCGGATGTTCCCCTTTTCATCTAATTGTAGATGGTATTTTCCTTCAGCATCTTGTTTCACTCCGAGTACAGTCACTCGACTTCCTTGACGCTCTGCTTTTAAAACATTTACATCATTTTCAGAACTTGTTAAATAAGTTGCATCGTCTGAAGGTGAAATTCCTGGATTATCTTTATCAATTTCAGAGTAAAATCCACTGTTTCCTTCCTTAATCAATTGATAAATTGGTTTTTCAATTGCAGGTAGATTTTGGAATTCTCCCTTAAATCCCATAAATGGTAAACCAATAACAGAACCATCATCTGCAGGATTAACAAATCTAACAAATCCTTCTAGAAAATAACCATTTGGCATTATTTTGCTAAGTTCTTCAGTAAACTTACTTGTATCTACACTAACTGTTACCGTCTTCGTACTATGAGCTTTCACAGTTACTTCAGGCCAAACTGTTTCAGTTAGTTTTCGTGGACGGAGAGTGAATTTCCCTTCAGTAACTTCGTCCGTATTTGTATTTACAATCATCTTCAGTGTTTGGTCTTTATCCGAAATATTATGAATTGTAACTTCAAAGGTAAATTTATCACCAACATTGCCAAGAGTAACACTTGGATAGTTATTTGCACCTGTTACAAATAAATCTGTGCTTGTTGCCGCCATCGTGTCAACTACGCCAGCACCTTGCTGACGTGGAGAAGTATAGGCTCCAGTTTGTTTATTAAAATGTGGTTTTGCAGTAGACATAATTAAAGCTTTTACAATCTCTGAAATTTGACTAGCTGATAATTCAGGATGTTTCTTTGCTAAATATTCTTTGACTAATGCTGCGACACCAGCTACATGAGGAGCCGCCATACTTGTTCCACTGATACTTCCATAGCTATTATCGTTAAATGATGAATAGATATTTCCACCAGGTGCAGTAACATCTGGTTTCAATTGTCCATCTGTTGTAACTCCCCAACTTGAAAAATCTGACAATTGGTCTGCAACATCTGATTTACGATTATCCATCTTGTGATTAAAGACAATTTTATACTGACCAGACTTAAGAATTTCACCATAATGTTTTGAAATAAAGACAGATGGGATTTTCTTAGCATCACCTGTAACAGACATACTAACATTTGCACCTTCAACGTTGTTATAAATTAAAACTCCAGCTGCACCATGTTGAAGAGCATTTTTAATCTTATCAGAAAAATTAATTTTACCACGTTGAATCAGTGCTAACTTGCCTCTTACATCAATATTAGCAAAATCTTCTTCACGACCAATACCCGCTGCTACATATTCGTATTCTTTCCCGTTTTCAAAATCTTTTTCTGTTTCAGGTCTATTAAAATCAAACTTACCATAATCAAGGGTAGCGTCATTTTCTAAACCTTTTACTTCAAAGACTTCAGTAGTTAGAATTTTATTATTAATAGAAGCAACAGAAATTGAATCTTCCACTGTAGAGGGATTTCCGACAAGACCATAATCAGGATTTGCTGCCAATGGTTGTGAAAAACCTCTACCGAAAGTATTACTATTACCTGCAGCGATAACAACAGATACTCCTTTAGCGCGTGCTCTTTTTACTGCATCAATGATATCTGAACCAGCATCTACCGTTGAACCCGCACCTGCACCCAAACTCATATTGATCACATCTGCACCTAATGCAACAGCATCATCAATAGCTTTTACATAAAGGGCAGAGGCTGTAGTTTTATCTCTGTCTGAAAAAACTCTCATAAACATAATTTGAGCTTCTGGCGCCACCCCGTAAACCTTCTCAGAATTCGGTGCTTTATTAACAGGATTTCCAGCTACAATTCCAGTAACGTGCATTCCATGAGACTCTTTTTCAGCCTCTTTTATATTATCAGTTCCATCAAAGTAATCATAAGCATATACTACTTTGTCACTGTACCATTTCCCATAGTCAATACCAGCAGCCTTTTTAGCTTTTTCGATATCATCCTGATTTTTAAATTTCGCCTTTGACGGATCAGAAATACGCAAAACCTCATGATTCAAATCAAGACCTGAATCTATAACAGCGACTACAGTTCCTTGTCCTTTATGTCCTGCTTCCCAGGTTTTAGGGACAGTAATAATTTCATTACTGGAGATACTGTTCGGCTTTTCTTTATGTCCACCTTGAGATAACGACTGTGATTGTATGCTTTCTGAAGAAGAATTACTTTTCACTGCTGATTCTTCCTTCTTCTCTTCACTTTTTATAGCAGTCGTTTCTTTCTGTGTGGTTAAATCCTTGTCTGACTTATTATCTCTATACTCGATAGAATCATCTTGTTTTAATGACTCTATCACTTCTGTTTTTTCTTTCGAAGAAGAATTTAGAGCATTCTTGTCAGCCGTGACTGGTGATGCAAGCTTATTTGAATCATCTAATTTATTAGTCGTTACAGTACGTGTAACTTGATTGGATGTTTCAAATTTTCCCTCATCGGCACCAACCTGTGCGAAAGCAAATCCGAAAGCAAAGACCGTTAGCAGAAAAATTGTTGCTATTTGGTACTTGTTATGACAAAAATCTTTGCAATCTCCCATAAAATCACTCCTTTTTATTTAAATTAAAAGTATTATATACCAAATTATCTGAAAATTCTATCAAAATATTATTTTGTAACAAATTTGTAATATTAACTAATCCTATCATGAGATTTAAACATAAAAAAATTTAGCCTCGATTAATACAAGACTAAATTTATTTATTGAAAAATTACTTACGATTTAATTAGTTATTCAGCAAAAGTCTTACTGATCACGGTCATAGAATAGTTCATGTGCTTTTAATCGTGAATTAAGCATTTCAGGAACTGTGACAAAGTGATATCCTTGCTCTTTTAGATAATCTATAATCTTTGGTAAAGCATTGACTGTTTCAGCATGGATATCATGCATTAAGATAATCGAACCATTACGAACTTGACGTTGAATCTCTGTCAAAATTGCTGCTTCATTCTTACTCTTCCAATCCAGACTATCCACATCCCACATAATAAAACTCAAATCAAGGCTATTTCGAATGTCGTCTGTAATGGTTCCATAAGGCGGACGCATAAGTTTGGAACTAGAACCCAACACTTTAGTTAGCGCATCCTCAGTATCAGTAATCTGTTTTTTAGCTTCGTCAAGTGAAAGTTTTGAAAGCACTGGATGACTCCAACTATGGTTTCCAATAACATGGCCATCCGATTTCATGCGTTTCAAAATCTCTTCATTTCCAGAAACATTCTTACCTAAAACAAAGAAAGTTGCCTTGATACCATACTTAGAAAGTGTATCTAATGCTTGATTTGTCGTTGCAGGATTTGGTCCATCATCAAAAGTTAGAGCTACCACTTTTTGGTTTTTCTTTTCATAATAAGCCTTATAAAGTTCGGCATCCTTGTCTAATAAATAAGAGGATTGTACTACATCAAAGAAACTAGATACTGGTAAGGAAATATCATCTAGATTTTCAACTGACTGACTTGGATAAAGGATAATCTGACTATCCTTGTAATCAAAATTCCATGCAGACAAGTCTTGATCAGAGAAGCCTTTAACAACTTGATCAATCTTTTCTTGGTCCAATTTCTTATCCTGTAAGAAAGAGGTGATTTCTTTTAACAACTGCTCTTTGGCTTTACTAGGATCTGAAAATAATTGATCAAGTGTAAAAGGTTTACCATCTTCTGTCAAATGGACTTTTGCCAGACTAGTTTTTTCAGTCTCTTCAACTTTTGACGAAGTTAAATCATAGACTTGTTTCATCACACTTCGGTTAACAATCCCTTTTAAAGTCGAATCCTGTTTCTCAGTATAATAAAAAACTAGATTTTCCTTGTCTTCCAGATTTTCCTTAATATCCTGTGTCATGATTTCTTTTACAGATGAAATCACTTGCTCCCCTTGGAGAGGATAATAGGCAATTACTTCGGCTTGTCCCTTACGAAAATGATCTTTCTGATTTCCCTCACTCAATTGATCATCTTTCTCTTTTTTGAGCGTTTCAATCCTTTGTTCAAAACTTTGCTTTGTATATATTTTGTATCCAATCATTGAACCAAGGACACAAATACTTACTGAAAAGATAGCTACTAGGGCTATTAAACCGATTCTCTTTTTATCGTGCTCAACACGATTTGCTCTACTTTTATCCATAGAAATATCATATCAAATTCAGGCTATAATTTCAATGAGAAATAAGTACTATTACTCGTTTTGAACAAAAAAATAGGCTCCATAATATCTATAGGGGGATTTACCCACTACAAATATTTTAGAGCCTTTTATTATGTTAGAAACGAATCGTCTCACGTGTTTTTTCGTATGAAGTGACAAAACGGTTGGTTACACCTGGTTCTGCAACTTCCAAAGCTTGCGAAATCTTATCAAATGAAGCATGATAATCAAATTCTTTTTCAAAAATTTCTAATGATTCATTAAAAGCTTCTTGAATTCGTTCATCAAATGAGCGGTAACGGTTCGAATACTGTAGCAATTGTTCTGTCAATGTTGCATATTGAACAATATTATATGTTTCTTCTTCAAGTGCTTCCATATCATTGGTTGTAATTTCAAGCATACGGTTCACAGCTTCGATATTGACCCGAGCTTCTTCTAGTTCAGCCATCAACTCTTCAGTATGGTTACTTGCTGTAAAGAACAACTGTAAGAAATTCTGAGGAATACCTGGAAGATTGCGTTTTTCCATATATCTCTTAATTGTGTGAAGACGATTAACATAAACATTTGCCTTCTGGCGAGCATTGATATCATCTTTTTCAATCTGAGCAAGGCGTTGACTAACCGCAACTTGTTCATCTTCAATTTCCTTCAAAGTCGCTTGTAAGTTTTCCAAACGATCTTCAAGGAATGAATAAGGTTCAGAATGTTCCTCTTGTTCAGAAGTTAATTCCAATACAGATTCTTCTAAAGATTCTAACTCAGCTTGTAATCTATGAACATGACTAACATCCGTTTCAGATAGCAGGTAATTGTTACTCAATCGTTGAATATCTTCCACTAAAACAGCATTACTATCTTTCATGTGTTTCAAATATGTAGGAAGTGTTGCAACTAAGCCTTCTACTACTTTTTGAGCAGCGATTTCTCGTGTAAAGATATCATAGAGTGAATTGATTTCTTCTTGAACTTGAGTATTTTCATACTCAGCATTATCCAACTCTAATTGTGCAATATTTTCGTGGTTTTTCTTCAAAGCTTCATAAAGCAATTGGAAGCGAGATTCAATATCCGTTTCAGCAAAATGATAATTAGCATCTAAAAGTTTACGGTAACCGTCTTCCAAATCTTCCAATTGATCAGGTAGCTCTTTAGATAATGTTTTTACAATCGCTGGCAGGCGGTCAACAATGTGACTCAAAGCCAAGATATGATTTTCAGCATTATCCAAAATTACAGCAGCTTCTACTGGGTCACCTGAAGTATTTAAAGTAACAAACTGAGAAAACTCTGATTGGATATTTTCCAATTGTTTTTCGATTTCAGATAAACCTTGGCCATATTCTTCAGAATGATCAGCCACTCGGTGTTGCAACTCTTCAAACAAGTCCAAGGTATGAAGAACACGTCCACTATTTTTAGACTCTTGTTTCTCCAAATCTGCCAAAGCATTGCGAATTGCCGCAATATCTTCTTCAATCAAGGTAATTTGACTCTCGATTTGGTCAATTTGATGACTGGCCTTGAAAAAACGGAATGAGTTGTTATAGCCTTCTGCCTCAAAAAGATTATTTTCGATATCCGCAAAAGAGTTAAGAGATAGGTCAACCCATTTTTGGTTCCACTCACGGAAAGTCACTTGACTTTGTCCAATCAAGTGCATATTTTTTACAGCTTCAACTTCATCGTTTACTGGAAGATTGTACAGCTCTTCTTTTTTCTCTTCTAAAATTGCTAATTTACTTTCATTGCGTTTTCGTACGTAGATTGCGATAGCATAGGCAATCACTAAGAAAACTGCAACAGCAATTGCAAGATAAATTACTAGTGTACCAGACATATTAAACTCCTTTTTTACTTGAAACAATCGTAATGATTATATCATATTTTTTAGACCAAGGGAACTAGTTCTCCCGATTTTTTAGACATCAAGTGTACTATAGACGGCATTTTCTTCGATAAACTCACGACGAGGCTCTACTCGATCCCCCATCAACATATCAAAGATTTTATCTGCCTCAGCTGCATCATCCACAGAAACTCTGGCCATCAAGCGATGTTCCGGATCCATGGTTGTTTCCCACAATTGGTGGTCATCCATTTCACCCAGACCTTTATACCTCTGAATAGTTGGTTTGGCACGACCTTCACTGTGGCGGGCTAAGGCTTCTTGGAGTTTAATTTCTTGGTCTGCTCCTGGCTGGATATATTCTTTAATCTCGCTTCCAACCTTGACACCATAGATTGGTGGTTGGGCGATATAAACATAACCAGCTTCTAAAATTGGTTTCATATAACGATAAATCAAGGTTAAAAGAAGAGTACGAATGTGGGCTCCATCGACATCGGCATCGGTCATCAAAACAAGTTTTTGGTAACGAGCTTTTGAAACATCAAATTCTGCACCAAATCCTGTTCCCATCGCTGTGAAAAGACTACGAATTTCTTCGTTAGCTAGAATCTTATCCATACTTGCCTTTTCAACGTTCAAAATCTTACCGCGGATTGGAAGAATTGCCTGAAATTCACGGTTACGACCAGATTTGGCTGACCCACCAGCTGAGTCTCCTTCGACGATGAAGAGTTCTGTTTCAGCAGGATTGTTAGAAGAGCAGTCTGCTAGTTTACCTGGAAGGTTGGAAATTTCCAAACCAGATTTTTTACGAGTGACTTCACGCGCACGCTTGGCAGCCACACGAGCCTTAGCAGCCAGAATTCCTTTTTCTACAATGCGTTTTGCAATTTGAGGATTCTCCATAAGGAAATCAGAGAAGGCATCACTGAAGAGACGATTGGTAATTTTGACCACTTCGCTATTCCCCAGTTTGGTCTTGGTCTGTCCTTCAAACTGTGGATTTGGGTGTTTAACTGAGATAACTGCAGTTAACCCTTCGCGGACATCTTCCCCTGTTAGGTTGTCTTCATTGTCTTTCAGTAACTTATTCTTACGAGCATAATCGTTGATGACACGTGTCAAGGCTGTACGGAAACCTTGTTCATGCGTTCCACCTTCATGAGTGTGGATATTATTGGCGAAACTCATGACATTTTCATGGTAACCCGTTGTGTACTGCATGGCTACTTCAACGGTAATATCATCCATCTCACCGTCAGTATAGATTGGTGTATCAAAGATAACATCCTTGTTCTCATTGATATATTCAACGTAACTAGCAATCCCACCTTCATAGTGGTAATGCTTAGTTTGTTCTAGCCCCTCACGCTTATCTGTAATGGAGATTTGAAGACCACGATTTAGAAAGGCCAATTCCTGAATACGTTTATTTAATTTATCAAAGTCAAAAGTGGTTGTTTCAGTGAAAATTTCTGGATCCGGTGTAAAGTGAACTGTTGTTCCCGTTTTATCCGTATCTCCAACTACTTCAAGATCTGCGACAACATGACCACGATGATATTCTTGGTAATGAATCTTACCATTTTTGTGGACATGAACGTCTAATTGAGTTGAAAGGGCGTTAACAACTGAGGATCCCACTCCGTGAAGACCACCTGAGACCTTATAGCCACCACCGCCGAATTTTCCTCCAGCATGAAGAACCGTAAAGACTGTCTCAACAGCAGGTCGGCCTGTTTTTTCCTGAATATCGACTGGAATACCACGTCCATCATCGACAACAGTTATCGAATCATCTGGCTCAATCAAGACTTGAATATGGCTGGCAAATCCTGCCAAGGCCTCATCGATTGAGTTGTCAACGATTTCCCAGACTAGATGGTGAAGACCTTCTTTTGAGGTTGACCCGATATACATCCCTGGACGCATACGAACAGCCTCTAGGCCCTCTAAAACTTGAATTTGACTGGCATCATAATCCTGTGCCTGCAGATTTTTGATTTCTTCTGTCATCTTATTCCTTTTTCTTACATGTCTAATACTTGTCTTAAATTCACGATACTGGTAAACAAGTGGGTATCCAGTCCAGCAGCTTGACCTGCTTCAATATCAATCGGTCGGTCACCAATGACAAGACCAGAGCTAATCTGATACTTTTCTCTTAAATAAATCATGGACTCAGGATCCGGTTTTCTCTTAAATCCTGAGCTAGAAGTGACTACTTCTGTAAAATAAGCTGCTATAGAGGTTTTTTCTAAAATTTCCAAGACTTGATTATTTCGGTGAGAGACCAAAAAATGACGCCCACCTTGACTTGAAATATCTGCCAATAAGTCCGAAACTCCACCAAATAAAGTCGGGTGTTCTAGCTCTCTGGCTTCATTTTCCTTGTATTTTTTTAAAAAATGCTCTAAGTTGGGAGCGAATGTCTCAATCGCAAAATCAGTAGAAACCTTTAAAGCTTGATAGACACTGTCATGATCTTGTGTGATACCATACAGTGCCAATGTTTCAACAAATGCAGCTGTTGAAGTTTCATAATTATCCAGTAAAGTTCCACCTAAATCCCAGATGTAATCGTGATATTTCATAGCTTTCATTATACCATTTTTTCGTTAAAAAAGCGATGATTTCCCTGAGTTTTCTACATAAAAAATGCTCTATACTATTTGTATAGGGTGAATCTATTATAAATATTATGAAACCTATTTTCTTGTAGAAAAAAGCCCCATATAATCTATAATGAAAAGCAACCAAACCATCATTAGAGAGAATCATATGGAACAATTATATTTTAACACAAAACTACTTTATATAAAAATCCTAATATCCAATTTATGGATGTTATTAATAAGGGGGGTAACTTCTCAAAGTAAGTTCCACTTGACTGGTATTGAGCCTAGCTTGTCACTAATCTTCTCTTGAAAGTTTAAAGTTGGCTACAAATAGCTCCACAAAGCTAACTCATAAAACCTTACTCAAGAAGTCCTTAGTCCGTTGTTCTTGGGTTTGTTCAAAAATCTGCTCTGGTGTTCCGTCTTCAACAACCACACCGTCTGCCATAAAGATAACACGGTCTGCCACCTCACGGGCAAATCCCATTTCATGTGTTACGATAACCATAGTCATCCCTGACTTGGCAAGGTCTTGCATAACAGCCAATACCTCTCCTACCATTTCAGGGTCCAAGGCTGAAGTTGGCTCGTCAAAGAGCAAAACATCTGGTTCCATGGCCAACCCACGCGCAATGGCTATCCGTTGTTGCTGGCCACCTGACAAACTCTGTGGATAAGCGTCTGCCTTATCTGGCAAACCAACTTTTTCCAACAGCTCTTGGGCTCTCTTCTCAGCCACTACCTTGCTCTCACCTTTGGTCTTGATAGGTGACAAGGTGATATTTTCCATCACAGTCATGTTAGGAAAGAGGTTAAATTGTTGGAAAACCATGCCCATCTTCTCACGCATGGCAAAGAGATCATTCTTCTTGTCCGTGATATCGACTCCCTCAAAGATAACCTTCCCCTTGGTTGCTTCTTCCAGCAAATTCATAGAGCGAAGCAAGGTAGATTTCCCACTCCCTGAAGGACCGATGATAACAACAACTTCTCCACGTTTTATCTCTAGGTTGATTCCTTTTAATACTTCATTCTTTCCAAATGATTTATGTAAATTTTCGATTTTTATCAAGGTATCTGTCATTATTTCTTATCTCCTTGTCCCATACGTTTTTCAAAAGCTTTCAAGGCTACTGTCAAAATAGAAGTCATAATCAAGTAGTAAAAGGCTGCAAATAAAAGTGGAGTCAGAGGTAGATAGGTTGTTGTAGAAACTGTTGTAGCCCCGTTCCACAACTCCATAACACCGATAGCTGATAAGAGGGAACTATCCTTGATAATGGTGATAAATTCGTTCCCCAATGCTGGCAAAATATTTTTGATTGCTTGTGGCAAAATCACATAACGCATGGCATTTTTAGGACGAATCCCTAGCGAATAAGCCGCCTCTAACTGCCCCTTAGGCACCGCATTAATCCCGGCACGAACAGTCTCAGAAACATAAGCACCACTGTTCATAGAGATAATCAAAATTCCTGGAATCAGACGAGAAAGATCAACACCCAAAATCCCAACCTGAATAGTCGGAGCATTGATATGCATAAGAGCAAAAGCAATCATAATCTGAACCATCATCGGTGTCCCACGGAAAATCCAAACGTACAAGTTGGCGAGCCAAACAAACGGTTTAAACTTTGAACGTTGCCCAAAAGCCAAGACAACACCCAAAATAGTTCCCAAAAAGACAACACAGATAGAAATGAGAACCGTCACAACAGCCCCATAGTTAAAATAAGGTAAATACTTAGGTAAAAAAGAAAAATTCATAGTCACACTGCTTTCTAAAATAGAATACTGTATGATTATAACATGGAATGAATTAAAATTCAAATCTTTTGTCTAATTTATTCAAAAAAACTTTAAGCTGGTAGAATTAGCGAGAAATCTTAGTTTTTTCTAGGCAAGTTGGCCTCCTTTATGGTAAAATAGTAACGATAAGAAATGAAGGAGAATCAAAATGGAATCACATTTGGTTAGAATCATCAACCGCCTTGAAGCAATGGCTAAAGACGGCGGAAATTTAAAACGTAATTTTGAACGCGAAGGAGTTGTTGTTGCAGAAGTTGCATACAGCCACGACGAAGAAAACGGCTCAATCTTTACCCTTCGTGATGTCGAAGCTCGCGAAACTTATACGTTTGACAGCATTGACTTGATTGCAATGGAGATTTACGAACTCCTTTACTAATACAAAACAAGCTGGGTTACACCCTGCATGTCTAACCAAAATCCTTTTTGTCTCACAAATAGGATTTTTTTATTCCCTAAAATCACAAAAATTTTCATTGTAACAACTTCTCAAAGCTGCAATCTTTTTACTTGCTTTACACCCCAATCCTGTTATAATGAGAGTATAGAAATTTGACTATTTTTGACCTTTAAACAGGTCAGGCTAAAGAAAGAAATGAGGTAGATGTATGCTTTGTCAAAACTGTAAAATCAATGACTCAACAATTCATCTTTATACCAATCTTAATGGAAAGCAAAAACAAATTGACCTTTGTCAAAACTGCTATAAGATTATCAAGACAGATCCTAACAATAGCCTCTTTAAAGGTATGACGGATCTGAACAATCGTGACTTTGATCCCTTTGGTGATTTCTTCAATGACCTAAACAATTTTAGACCTTCTAACAACACTCCACCGACTCCCCCAACCCAATCAGGTGGAGGTTACGGTGGAAACGGCGGTTATGGTTCCCAAAATTGTGGACCTGCTCAAACTCCTCCACCAAGCCAAGAAAAAGGCCTGCTGGAAGAATTTGGTATCAACGTAACTGAAATTGCCCGTCGTGGAGATATTGACCCCGTTATTGGGCGCGACGATGAGATTATCCGTGTCATCGAAATTCTCAATCGCAGAACCAAGAATAATCCTGTTCTTATCGGTGAACCAGGTGTCGGGAAAACTGCCGTTGTCGAAGGTCTAGCTCAGAAAATCGTTGATGGCGATGTTCCACATAAACTCCAAGGCAAACAAGTCATCCGTCTGGATGTGGTTAGCCTAGTTCAAGGAACGGGTATCCGAGGACAATTTGAAGAACGCATGCAAAAGCTCATGGAAGAAATTCGCAAACGTGAGGATATTATCCTCTTTATCGATGAAATCCATGAAATTGTCGGTGCGGGATCTGCGGGCGATGGCAATATGGATGCAGGAAATATCCTCAAGCCAGCCCTTGCTCGTGGTGAACTGCAACTGGTCGGTGCAACTACCCTCAATGAATACCGCATCATTGAAAAAGATGCTGCCCTAGAACGCCGTATGCAACCTGTTAAGGTCGATGAACCAACAGTGGAAGAAACAATCACTATCCTCAAAGGAATTCAAAAGAAATACGAAGACTACCACCACGTTCAGTATACCGATGCTGCGATTGAAGCAGCTGCAACTCTTTCCAATCGTTACATCCAAGATCGCTTCTTACCTGACAAGGCCATCGACCTCCTGGATGAAGCTGGTTCAAAGATGAACTTGACCTTGAATTTTGTTGATCCTAAAGTAATCGATCAGCGCTTGATTGAGGCTGAAAATCTTAAATCTCAAGCTACACGAGAGGAAGATTTTGAGAAGGCCGCCTACTTCCGCGACCAGATTGCCAAGTATAAGGAAATGCAAAAGAAAAAGGTCACAGACCAAGATACTCCTATCATCAGTGAGAAAACCATTGAGCACATTATCGAGCAGAAAACCAATATCCCTGTTGGTGATTTGAAAGAGAAAGAACAATCTCAACTCATCCATCTAGCTGAAGACCTCAAGTCTCATGTTATTGGCCAAGATGATGCAGTCGATAAGATTGCCAAGGCTATTCGCCGGAATCGTGTCGGTCTCGGTACGCCTAACCGTCCAATTGGAAGCTTCCTCTTTGTCGGACCAACTGGTGTCGGTAAAACAGAACTTTCCAAACAACTAGCTATCGAACTCTTTGGTTCTGCTGACAGTATGATTCGCTTCGATATGAGTGAATATATGGAAAAACACAGCGTGGCTAAGTTGGTCGGCGCCCCTCCAGGTTATGTTGGCTACGATGAGGCTGGGCAATTAACTGAAAAAGTTCGTCGCAATCCATATTCCCTCATCCTTCTCGATGAAGTAGAAAAAGCTCATCCAGATGTTATGCACATGTTCCTTCAAGTCTTGGACGATGGTCGTTTGACAGATGGTCAAGGACGCACCGTTAGCTTCAAGGATGCCATCATCATTATGACTTCAAATGCTGGGACTGGAAAAGCCGAAGCCAGTGTTGGATTTGGTGCTACTAGAGAAGGGCGTACCAATTCTGTTCTCGGTGAACTCGGCAACTTCTTTAGCCCAGAGTTTATGAACCGTTTTGATGGTATTATCGAATTTAAGGCTCTCAGCAAGGACAACCTCCTTCAGATTGTCGAGCTGATGCTAGCAGACGTTAACAAGCGCCTCTCTAGCAATAACATTCATTTGGATGTAACTGACAAGGTCAAGGAAAAATTAGTTGACCTAGGCTATGATCCAAAAATGGGAGCACGCCCACTTCGTCGTACTATTCAAGACTATATTGAGGATGCAATCACTGACTACTACCTTGAAAATCCAAGTGAAAAAGACCTCAAGGCAGTTATGACCAGCAAGGGCAAGATTCAAATCAAATCTGCTAAAAAAGCTGAAGTTAAAACTTCTGAAAAAGAAGTATAAATCCTATAGAAAAGGAGTAGAAAATGAAAATTTTCTGCTCCTTTTTATTAAAATAACTTTAAATTCTTGACAGCTCGGTCTTTGTCCATTAAGATAATAATAAAGATAATAAATAATGAGGAAAATCCAATGGCAAACCCAACTTTCGGAGAAAAGAAAGCAAATACAGACTATGTTTCACGCTATGGCGTATATGCAGTTATCCCTGATGCTGAACAAAAACAAATTGTTCTTGTTCAAGCACCTAATGGTGCTTGGTTCCTACCAGGTGGTGAAATTGAAGCAGGTGAAAATCATCAAGAAGCCCTAAAGCGTGAATTGATTGAAGAGCTTGGCTTTACAGCTGAAATTGGTACCTATTACGGACAAGCTGACGAATATTTCTATTCTCGTCACCGTGACACCTACTACTACAATCCAGCCTACCTCTATGAAGCGATTTCTTTCAAAGAAGTGCAAAAGCCACTAGAAGACTTTAATCATATTGCCTGGTTCCCTATTGATGAGGCTATTGAAAACCTCAAACGTGGTAGCCATAAATGGGCTATCGAATCTTGGAAAAAACAGCATAAGATTGGCTAAATCAAGCTACTTTATTCAAAAAGTGCTATAATAGAATTAGAAAATCGGAGGAAATGTTATGAAGCTTATCAATACAACAAACTCACACTCGCAACTTGTAAAAAGCCAGCTAGAAAGTACAGATGCAACCCTTGTTGAAGTTTATTCTGCAGGTAATACAGATGTTATTTTTACCCAAGCTCCGCTTCACTATGAAATCCTCATCTCAAACAAACACCGCGCTATTCGCGAACCTGAAATCGAAGCTATTCAAGAATTTTTCTTGAAACGTAAAATTGATAAGGACTCTATTGATGAAGCCAATATCAAAACCCTCTATTCAGAAAAATTAATTGGAATTTCGATTCCAACCAAATAAAATCTTGGAGAGATTAGAAAGTGCTTTAAACCTTATGGAACAAAATTGGGTTTATTTAGCTTTTTAAATCATCTCCAATTTTTTATCTTGAAATCCTATCATACACAATTTTATAGGTAACAAAGGAGACAAGCATGGGAGACATGATATATCGAGAGGCAAGACTTGAAGAATACGAAAAAATTGGAAAACTATTAGCTAATTCTTTTCTTGACTATCCCTTTTTAACGATTATAAGGGATGATTTGAAGAAACCTGACTCCTATCCTGCTTTTGTAGAAACATTGCAAATTCTGCTTACTAGAGTCTATATTAAAAAAGGAAACTGTTTGGTTGCGGAACAAGATGGAGAATTACTTGCAGTTGCCCTTTTGCAACAAAATGATTTCTGTATACTATCCTATCTACGAAATGGTGGGACAAACATTTTTCGCTACATTCGACCACAAAATCTCCTTAAATACTTTGACTTTGTAAAACGTTCCAAAAAGCATTTAGAACAATCAGGGGAGTTTGATTGGTATTTGATGGCTTTAGCTGTCAATATAGAAAGTAAGGGGCGGGGAATAGGCAGTACTTTTCTGACACAAGGGATTGAACCTTATGTCAAATCAAAAGGCTGTAAACACTTGGGACTCATAACTAGTACAGCTAGAAATACCTCATTCTACAAAAAAAACGATTATGTATTACTGGACTATATGGACTTAAAATACGGGGCAAAATCAATTGGTAACTGGGCATTTTTAAAAACAATGAATAAATTATAACAGGCCAGCAATTTACAAATCCTATTTAAATAAGGATAACTTATATTTATAAAAACCAACGTTCAAAACGTTGGTTTTCTTATCTATTTGACTGCTTCTTTCAAAGTATCTACCTTATCCAAACGTTCCCATGGAAGGTCAATATCTGTACGTCCCATGTGTCCATAAGCCGCTGTTTGACGGTAAATTGGACGCTTGAGGTCTAGCATTTGGATTATCCCTGCAGGGCGAAGATCAAAGATTTGACGAGCTGCTTTTTCAAGCTTGCTTTCAGCTACTGTTCCTGTACCAAAGGTATCGATACGAACAGAAACAGGTTGCGCAACACCGATAGCGTAGGCCAGTTGCACTTCTGCCTTCTTAGCAAGACCTGCTGCAACGATATTCTTGGCAATGTAGCGAGCCGCATATGACGCAGAACGGTCCACCTTAGTCGCATCTTTACCAGAGAAAGCACCACCGCCGTGACGAGAGTAGCCACCATATGTATCTACGATAATCTTACGACCAGTCAAACCTGAGTCCCCTTGAGGTCCACCGATTACAAAACGACCAGTAGGATTGATGAAGAATTTTGTTTGCTCATCCAAGTAAGAGGCTGGAATAACCTCTTTAATGACCTTGTTAATCACATCATTATGAATTTGTTCGTTGCTGACTTCTGGATCGTGCTGAGTTGAAATAACAACTGTGTCCACACGTACTGGACGGTCATTTTCATCATACTCAACAGTAACTTGTGATTTAGCATCTGGGCGAAGATAGCTGATTTCCCCAGACTTACGAAGTTCTGACAGACGACGAACCAATTTATGACTGAGTGAGATTGGCAATGGCATGAGCTCTTCTGTTTCATCCACTGCAAATCCAAACATGAGCCCTTGGTCACCAGCGCCAATCAGGTCAAGCGGATCTTGGTCTGCATTCCCACGAACCTCCAAGGCTTCGTTAACACCTTGAGCAATGTCAGGAGATTGTTCCACCAAAGATGGATGTACTCCTACAGTCTCAGCAGAAAAACCATATTCTGTATTGGTGTAGCCAATCTCTGCAATAGTGTCACGAACCACACGGTTAATATCCACATAAGCATTTGTAGATATTTCACCAAAAACATGGACGGAACCAGTATATACAGCTGTCTCAGCAGCAACGTGCGCCTCTGGATCCTTAGCTAAAATAGCATCCAAAATCGCATCTGAAATTTGGTCTGCAATCTTATCCGGATGCCCCTCAGATACAGATTCAGACGTGAATAATTTACGTTCTGACATAAAAATGTCCCCCCTTAAAAATAGTGTTATAGAGTTACAAAGTACTGATAGGTATTTCTATAGTCTAAGAGTTACGACGCGAAAGAAATAAAAACGATAATTTTTTATTTCTGAAGCTAGTAAGGCGCATAGGGTGACCGCATTATAGCGGCAACCGTATGGAGCCGTCAGTCTTTGCAAATTACAAAGTACTGATAGGAAAACTCTTCGCGATAAATGCCTACCATCTTATCGGGACTATATAACTCTATCATTATACCATTTTTTAGCGCAATTTGCAGTCTTTAATGTAGTGTTTCTGTTTAGATAGTTCGTTCTCATAAATAAAAAAAAATTGGAGCTCAGTACTCCAACTTTTTCTATTAAAATGTTTGGCGTTTTGCTTTACGCTCTGCACGACCGCGAGCACGATTTTCAGCGCGCTTGGTCTTGCGGCGTTTTTCATCAACCGCCCATTTAATTTTTTTCTTATAACCTGGTTTGACTTTTTTCTTTTTCTTTTTAACCAAACCAATCATTTCGATATCAAGTTTATCTTGTTTTTTCTCACGGTTGGCACGACGATCACGGTCATAAGTATCTTGAAATTCCCCGTCTTTGACCATCTTAGGAGTAAACTTGATTCCCAATTTCTCCAACTCACGGATATCTGAGTCATCACTTGGCTGATAAAGGGTAATAGCAGTACCTGGTAGGCCATTTCGTCCAGTACGACCAACTCGGTGCACAAAGAAAGATAAATCTTGCGGAATGGCATCATTGATAACATGGCTGACACCTTCAATATCAATTCCACGCGCGGCCAAATCCGTTGCGACAATATACTCAAAATCCAAATTTTTCACCTGGTTCATGATACGTTTGCGCTCACGAGGGGCAATATCTCCATGGATTTTTGCCACCTTCAAGCCTTGAGCAGTCAGATATGAATGTAATTCATCAGCACGCGTTTTAGTGTTAACAAAAATCATTGCCAAATACGGTTGCATCAACTGAGTCAACTGGTAAATTTGAGCATTCTTATCACGTCCCTTAGTAGAAATCAACCAATTATCAATAGTATCAGAAATAACCGTTTTGGTCTTGATTTTCTCCATAACAGGATTTGATAAGTATTTTTTCAAGAATGGTTGCAGTTTTTGTGGGATAGTCGCTGAGAAGACCATGAATTGCAGGTCTTTTGGAAGGCTGCCAGCAATCTTATCAACAGTTTCCAAGAATCCCATATCCAAGGTCATGTCTGCCTCATCGACCACAAAGTTCTTGGCCTTGTGAATAGCTAAATCACCGGATTTAACCAAGTCATAGATACGTCCAGGCGTTCCGATAACAATATGAGGCTGGTTACTTGCCAATTTCTCAATCTGGCGAGCCTTATCTGTCCCCCCCACATAATTAACCACACGAACTTCCACTTCTGAGTGGGCTGCAATCTGACGAGCTGCTTGGTAAATCTGAGTAGCCAACTCACGGCTCGGTGCCGTAATCACTGCCTGTACACTATCACTAGCTTCATCTAATTGCTGGAAAATTGGTAACAAGAAAGTATGAGTCTTACCTGAACCTGTTTTTGATTCTCCAACCAAATCTCGGCCTGCCAGGACAATGGGAATCAACTTATCTTGTACCTCTGTTGGAGTTGTAAATTTCAACTCCTCCAAGGCTTCTCTAATATAGTTTTTAAATTGAAATTTCGTAAATGACATAATATCCTCGATTCTATCTATCTTATAAATTATACCACATTTTATTCCATTTCAGTAGTCTCACTTATTTAGGCTATTTCCAGTACCTTTTCTAGTCAGAAAAAGGCTGGAATTTCATGATTCCAACCTCTTTTCAGTTATTATTTCCAGTTTAAAATAGCACTCAAGCCATAGTGATCACTCACTTGTGGACTCTTGTTACCATCAAATACGACATGTAAATTTTCCACCGCTAACTCTTTGGTAGTAAAGACATAATCAATTCG
>NZ_CAJZDT010000016.1:0-22148 GCF_915066115.1 uncultured Streptococcus sp.
CCAGTTTCTGGGAGTTGTTTTTTCTTGTCTTGTTTAACTGTAGTAGCAACAGGTGCTTTTTCATCTTTTCTTGGTGAATCTTCTGTTACAACTGCAGGAGCTGGTTTTTCAGTTTCTCTAGGTAGAACATACTCAGGAAGAGTTACAACTGGTGGTGCCTCTGTTCCTACAGAACTTTGTTTAGTCCCGACTTCAATCACTCTGTCTAGAGATGGAGTTGACTCAGTTTGAACTACCTTACGATTGCTACCATCTACTTCGACATACTCGATTATAGCACCATCTTTCCCTTCTGCTAGAACTTTCTCTTTTCCTTTATCTAAGTTTGGATTTTCATGACGGATAGTCTTGAATGGTACTGCCTTCTTGACAATATCCAAACTTGGAAGTTTAAAGACAAGGTCCTTAACTCCTTCTTCAGGACTTGAAGAAGTAATTGGTTTTTCAGGTTCTTTTGGTAGAAGGTACTCAGGAAGAGTCACAACTGGTGGAGTATCTGTTCCTACAGAACTTTGTTTAGTCCCAACTTCAATCACTCGGTCTAGAGCTGGAGTTGATTCGGTTTGAACTACCTTACGATTGCTGCCATCTACTTCGATATACTCGATTATAGCACCATCTTTCCCTTCTGATAGAACTTGTTCTTTCCCTTTGTCTAATTGTGGATTTTCGCGACGGATAGTCCTGAATGGTACTGCCTTCTTGACAATATCCAAACTTGGGAGTTGGAAGACAAGCTCTTTAACTCCTTCTTCAGGACTTGAAGAAGTAATTGGTTTTTCAGGTTGTTTCGGTTCAACCGGTTGTTCTGGTTGGCTAGGTTGCAATTGCTTGATTTGTTCAAGAGCGTTATTGAGAGCTTTGTTGACGTCTTCTTGAGTCTTAGCCTCTTGAATAGCTGCGATTGCTTTGTCAGTAATTTCAACTAATTTCTTCTTAGCATCGTTGTTGGCACCAAGCTCAGCCACTTTTTTCTTGATAGCTTCAGTCAGGCTAGCCATAGCCTTATCATAATTGATTTCAGGCTGTTCCGGTTGTTTTGGTTCAACTGGTTGTTCTGGACTTGTTTCGTCTCCAGGTTTTTGGTAATTTTCGTCTTTGCTAAGAATATCTTGCAAAGCAGTGACTGTTGACATCACATCTTGTACATTTACCGTATCAGAACTTAATTGTGCAGTGAGTTTATCAAGATTAGACTTAAATGCTTGGCGTGCAGTTGCTGTATTTTTCAAACCACTTGGATCAAAGTTAGATAAGTCGTCTTTCCATTTAGAGAGAGATTGAAGGATTTGTGTTTTGCTGTAGAGTTCGCTTCCTTCACCATGAGTGATGAATTGATCCACCTGGATACCGATGTTTCGAGACAAATCGTTTCGATCAGGATCTAGTTGAAGGGTGACTGCGTGCAAGTTTTCATCAAGACCTTTTAGGCTAACCAGAGTTTGATTGCCTTGGCGTTGAGCAGCGTGACCGCTAAAGTATTTCTTGCCCTCAATAGTCGACGCATTTCCCATGCCGTCTTGGTAAGGAACTTCTTTGCCATCTAGGAAGACTTTGTAGATACCATGATTTGGATCAACATAGCCCTTGATATCAAGTCCAGTACCGTAGAAGTAGGCTGTGACAGTTGTCTTTTTCTTTTGTTCATCAGTTAAGCGACCAAAGGAAGCCCAAGACTCCGTTTTTTGGTACTTGTCTGCTGAATTGGTTTCATGGTGCCAGCCAGGACTGTAATCCAACTGACTAGCTTGGTCATCATAACTTGTTTGATCCTTGATCAGCAATTCAGCTTTCATCACTTGGATGGTTGCATCGGTAGCAAAACCGAGTAAAGCACCATCAGAAACAGAAGTGAGCTTGGCTTTGAAGTCAAAGATAGAGTCAGCTTGTTCTGTAAAGTCAATCGTTGGGATGGTAACAGTCTTTTCTGTTTCTCCATCTTCAAAAGTCACATCTTGAGTTGTATCTTGGTAAACTTTACCGTGAACCCCAGTTCCAGGTTCTGTGATGAAGCGAACAGTAGCAGTTCCCTTGCTTCCACCAACACGTTTAATTTTAACAGTGACTGGTTTTCCTTTTTCGACTTCGTAAGAAGTTGCTTCAAGCTCAAACATACCCTTGCTGTTATTGTTTAGAGTGTAGATTCCTTCTGTAGCAATTGGTTCACCTGTTTTATTAACAAGGGTAATGGTATGTTGGCCAGGTGCTAAATCGTCTGTTTCATATACTTTTTGGCTGCGTTTACGGCTAGTGTTCTTAGTTTGCACATCCGCAACTTTTTGGCCATCAACGTAGACGGACATTTCTCCATGACCTGGGTCGACTGTAGAGACGACATAGGCCTTGGTTCCTGTGAAAGTATAGCTTACTTTGGCATCTTTTTGATTGGTCCACATAGAAGTGCCACGAACACCTTCAGATTCATTGTACCAAGTTGTATCGGCTGTATCCGCTGTTGTATTTGAGTGGTATTCAAGTCCAAGAGGGTAGCCGTCTGTCTTTTCGATACTACTTGGTGTCTTGTAGACTGAGAAGTTGGTTAAGATTGGAGTTGCTTGAGCTCCGGTGATGGTTACACGGATTTTTTGTGCCTCTACAGGCTTGCCTTGAATCAAGCGACGGTAACCAACAGTTGAACCTTCTCCGTAAGTCACCCAGCGCCCGTTGATTTCGACTTCAATCTTGAATCCAGAAATACGTTGTCCTTTGGCAATATCTTCCTTGAGTTCGACAACGTCAAAGCGTCTCTTTTGTCCCAAATCGACTGTGAAGCTACCTGTTGTGGCATCATTTGAAAGAGCCCAGCTAGTATCATCTTTACCGTCTGTAAGGTGGCTTTCTTTGTAGAGATGGTTCTGACGAGTCGAGCTTGCTGTTACAGTTGCTCCTTTGGCAAAGTCAGTCGCATACATTTGATCTAGAGTCGCTTTGAACTCTTTCAAGCGAGCCACGTCAGCATCGGCGAATTTACCTTCTTTGTTTGGTGGAATGTTGAGAAGAAGTGGCGTTCCACGACCAACAGACTTGAAGTAGATATCCATCAATTCTTTGAGGGATTTTGGCTGCTGGTTATCGTGGTAGAACCAGCCAGAACGGATAGAAACATCTGCTTCCCCTACAGAGTACATATCTCCGTCAGGGTCACCGTGGTTAAGGTATTCGTTCTTAACGTTTTCGGTGATATTTGCTTTCTTGACCTTGTGCCAAACAGGGTCTCCGGCGATACCACGCTCATTTCCAATCCAACGGATACTTGTTGGTTCGGCAGAGAAGATAGCGATATCTCCTTCAGCTTCCTTGATGTATTTGAACCACTCATCAAAAGTATAGGTTACTTTTTGGGCACCACTACCGCGTGCTCCATCCATCCAGACTTCGATAAATTTACCCTTATTACCGTATTTTGGATTACCAAGGATTTCTTTCAGCTGGTTGAGGTAGTATTCGTTGTATTCTTTTTGAGTAGCTACCTTATATTTAGGGCTATTAACATCCCATGGTGATAGGTAAACACCCATGTTCATATCGTATTTAGTAGCCGATTTAGAGATTTCTTCTAGGAGGTCACCTTTTCCATCCTTCCATGGACTTGCAGCTACGGTATGATTTGTATATTTAGATGGGTAAATAACGAAACCATCGTGGTGTTTGACAACCATAATAGTTCGTTTAAAGCCAGTTTCCTTTAGAGTACGGATCCATTGATCTGTATCTAAGTTAGTCGGATTGAAGTTTTTAGGGTCTTCATTTCCATGTCCCCACTCAGAATTAGTATAAGTATTCATACCATAGTGGATGAAGGCAGCTAATTCTTCCTTGTGATAATCAAGTTGAGCCTTGCTTGGAAGCGGGCCGTGATTTCCGATTTCTGTTTCTTTATCTTCTGGATGAGCAGCAGGTAAAACATTTGAAGTCGGACTAGAGCTATCAGAGATTTTTTCGTATTCAAAGACGACATCATTCACACCCTTGTGCTGGATGCTGGCTTCTAAGCGTGGAGTGATCGCGCGGTAGCCTGCGATTTCTTTTGCTTCAAAAGTATTTACAAAAGAAACATCGTATTCTTTTCCGTCATTATTATCAGTAACAACATCTGCTAATTCTTGCTCTGAGCCTTTCAAACGATAATGAATGGCAAATGAACCTTTATTCACTTTATAAACCACCTTGATGACCCGTGTTCCTGGAGCTGTTTTGCTGACGACCTTGTAGGTCCACTCATCTTTGAGTTGCTTGTTGATTTCGACGCTATCAATAGAGACAATCTGGTATTTCTCTTGATTTTTTGTATAGAAGTCAGTCTTAGCGATTTCTTTTTTGAAGTCATAATCAAAAGCTGTTCCAACTTCAGTTTTTTCAACAAAAGTATCATCAGTTTTGATTGGATTACCAGTTTCATCTACGTGTTGAACAACTACACGTCCGTAATCAATTCCTTTAATGAGTGTCGCAACACCATTTTCATCGAAAGAATATTGATTTTCACCAATAACAGCAGTTTTATTTCTGAACATTTCTCCTTCAGGAGTAAAGTAATATCGTTTCCCATTATCACCTTGGTACCAACCTTTGACGCCATATTTTGCGATAATATCTTTTACCCATTTGACTTGCTCAGGTGAGAGGACGATTCCGCCGCCGAAACGGTCTTTGTCGGGGATGCCGTTTTCAATTGTGCCGTGTTGGTGAACACCGACTACTTTACCATCACCGTTGATAATACCAGCACCTGAAAGGCCTGAAACAGAAGTCATATGATAGGTGATGCCTTTTGAGCCTTTATCATCATAATTATCAACAGATTTCACGACACCATCAGCCTTGTAAAGTTGACCAGCTACAATTGGTTTTTTGAGCTCAGGTGAGCTTGAATCAGTTGGATATCCAATCGTGCTAACAGGGTCCCCTGGTTGATAGGTTTTGTTTTCTGCCAAAGGAACAAAGGTGGCAGCTTTATTTGGACTAGCGATTTGAAGAGGAACAGGTGCTACAACAGCAGCCAAGTCATTTTGATATCCTTTTCCAAATTCTTTCTTGTTCCAAAAATGAATATCTTCTTCTTTGAATAGAGTAGTATTACCCGTTACAGGTTGAGAATTGCGAACAGCAGAATTAGAACCGAGGTTATAGTAAAACTTAGCAGAATCTCCGCCTCGAATATGTCCTTCTTTTGTATCACGGTTTGATTCTAAAAAGTTGTGGGCAACAGTCAAGATGACATTTGGTGCCACAAAAATACCAGAACCAGACACGATATAGCGTTGGGAACCACCATTGTAAATAGTGTAAATCATACTAGCAGCAGTAGCAGGTTGTCCTTCATAAGGGACGTGCTTCAAATCTAGACCACCGTTGATAATTGCACGATTACCATTTTCAGCTTCTTTTGGAAGTTCTTCCTTGTTTTTTAGAATGCTTTCTGTCTCAACTTTAGGACTATCCTTCTTGTCTACGATTGCTGAAGTATCTATGTTTTTCACGGGTGCATCAGGATAAGCTTGATCGTGGATTTCTTCAGGAAGCAAGTCAGTAGTTTTAGTTTCTGCTACAGTCTTCTCTTCTACTGGTTTAACAGTTTTTTCTGCTTTCTCTGCTTTCTCTGCTTTCTCTGCTTTCTCTGCTTTCTCTGCTTTCTCTGACTCTTGAGGTGTAGAAATTACAGGACTTTCATTTTTGGTTTCTGGTTTGGTTTTTTCAACTTCGGCCAATTTTTCTACATTTGGTTGAGAGCTTGTAGTTTCAATTTTTGCTTCGTCAGCTAGTGCTGTACCAGATGCAAAAAAAGCGAGTCCGACCATAACCGAAGCAACACCAACGGTTAATTTTCTGATGCTAAAAGTTTGCCCTTTTTCAAAAAGGTATCGATTCATAATGTACTCCTAGTTTGAATCAAGACAGTCAGCTACTGTCTGAGCCCAAGTATGACTTGGAAACGATTTTCTTTAGCGATAGTTAGATTTTGTGCAATAGTTTGAGACTAATTACCCCCTCTGTTTAAGCGCTTTCATTTTAGAATAAAAAAATTAAAATTGTTATCTTAATCTTTAAAATAACCTAAAAATCTTAACATAACAAATATACTAAATTGTTCCAAGAAATGCAATAGAGAAAGTAAACCTAATTTAAAGAAATTCTTTCACTTTTTAAAGAAAAAAATACATCCTTTCAAGAATTAAACTGAATGAAAGAATGTATTCAAAAAAAGTCAGAGTAATTTTTGTATGGCCTCTTCAATTTCTTTAGGGTCTGTTTTTGAAGAGAAGCGTTCAAAAACCTGCCCATCTCGACCGATGAGAAACTTAGCGAAATTCCATTCGACTCGTTTTCCCAGCGGGCCAGATTTTTGTTCTTTCAACCAAACATAGAGAGGATCTGCTTCCTTACCGTTGACCTTGATTTTGGCAAAACGTGGGAAGGTGGTCTGGTAATGTAGGCTACAGAAGGCGTTGATTTCCTCTGCGCTGCCTGGTGCTTGTCCCATAAACTGATTGCAAGGGAAGTCTAAAATCTCAAAACCTTGTTCTTGATAGCGATCATAGAGTTCTTGAAGTCCTTGGTACTGGGGCGTTAAACCACATCCAGTAGCAGTGTTGACAACCAAGAGAACCTTACCACGATAGGTCTCTAGTGGAGTTTCTTGATGGTCTTGATTCAAGACTGAAAAATCGTATAGTGAAGTCATTGCTTGCTTTTCTCCTTCTGTTTGGTATTTTTAGGAGTTTTCTCCTCCTGTAGGGATAGAAAGCCGTAGGTCAGGGTTCCAAAAATGCTACCGATAATCAGGCCATACATCAGCAAAGGAACACTTTTATCAAATTGCATGAGCAACTTCACAAAATCTGGAAGGGACATCTGCTGAACGAAGACTTTATGAAAGATGAGTAGGGTAAAGAGGCCAATCTGAAGACCAATAAACACAACCCAGCTTCGGAATTTGATTTGGCTCTTGCTGTAGGTTTTAAGGATGATTTCTGACTTGTCATCTTTTTCCAGATGGAGTTCTTTGACGTTTCTTTGGGTTTTTAAAGTAATGAAATATATAAGGCCAAAGAATATGTAGGGCATGACATAGCGAACGACCTCTATAAAGCGTCCAAATAACAGATAAAACAAGAAGAGAAAGAAGGAAGAATAAACGATTTGGACCATGGAACGGGCGCAAGCCTTGTAGATAATCTCTTGCCGGCATTCATCAAAAGGCCCTTGGATATGAAAGAAATTTCGAAGTAGGCGAGTTGTTAAGTCTTCTTTTTTCATGCTACTAACCTCCTAAATGAGTGGTTTTTGATTGACTTCTTTAACGAGTTGATAGAAAGTATAGAAGTAAATCAAGCTAAAAATGATACAAATTGTTAGAAATACCAGATATCTCCAATCTGCAGGATTCCTTAAAAGTTGTGGGAAGGATACGAGGATAAAACAGAGAGATACGTTTAGAAGGCGTATTTTTTTGGATTCGATTTTCTGAAGTCTTTGTCCCTTGTTCAACAAAGGAAGAAATAAAAGGAAAATGATCAAGAAAGGACGCGAAATCTGTCCAGAAACTAGGAAAAAGGTAATAAAGATGCTGACAAAAATGTGACTGATTAGTAAAGTTACTAGTGATTTCATAGGGAACCTCCTAATCCTCATCTTGATCTTTCTTAGTTTTTGCAATGCGACGGGAGATGAGGAACTGTATACTCGCTCCGAAGAAGATAGAACCGAGAATGCTTGATACACCATTTCTTATAGTGAGAAGAGAATGAAAATAGTCCGGACTTTCACCTATGAGTATACTGAGAAGAGGAGTTATAAAAAACATCCATAGACCAAAGAACAAACCTGCTTTCAGACCTGGGTAATGTAGTTGCTTACTTTCTTTCTCACTCAGCATATCTGGATCAATAGCTGTAATCCCTGTTTTTTTCATTTGGTAGGTGACATAGCCAGCAGAGATAAGGGCAATCACTAAAATCAGAGGAGGATAGACTAGAGCCACTAGCTGAGGATATTTATAGGCCAGAAGGAGTGGAATAAGATTTCCGAAAATCATCAGATAAAATAGGAAGATAAAGACTTGGTTACCTATACGGTCTGCCTCGCGTCGTTTGTATTCGTCAAGTGGATCAGAAATACCGTATGTGCGCTTGATCAGTTTTTCAGTGAAGGTTTCTTTTTTCATGAGTTGACTCCTTTTTTAAAAATTATCCTCCCAAAAGAGACTGTTGAGGTCAGTTTGGAGGCTGCGGGCGAGATTGAGACAGAGTTCCAGAGTTGGGTTGTACTTGTCGTTCTCAATCATATTGATGGTTTGTCTCGAGACACCGATATCCTTGGCTAGCTCTAGCTGGGAAATGCCCAGTTCCTTGCGAAATTCTTTCACACGATTCATCTGGACTCCTTTCTGCTTTGTGTCGTATATATTTGACTACATTATATTCTTCTACGGAATGAATGTCAAGCATATTTGACATATTTCTTAAAGAAATCTTACTTGTTTTTGGTCTATTTGTCTGACTAGTGCAAGCTGGTCGGATTTGTGGTAAAATAGATAAGATATGACAAAAGAATTTCATCATGTAACGGTCTTACTCTACGAAACGATTGATATGCTCGACGTAAAGCCTGACGGTATCTACGTTGATGCGACTTTGGGTGGAGCGGGCCATAGCGAATATTTATTAAGTAAATTAAGTGAAAAAGGCCATCTCTATGCCTTTGACCAGGATCAGAATGCCATTGACAATGCGCAAGAACGCTTGGCACCTTACATTGAAAAGGGGATGGTGACTTTTATCAAGGATAACTTCCGTCATTTACAGGCACGTTTGTGCGAAGCCGGTGTTCAGGAAATTGATGGAATTTGTTATGACTTGGGAGTGTCTAGTCCTCAGCTGGACCAGCGTGAGCGTGGTTTTTCTTATAAAAAGGATGCACCACTGGACATGCGCATGAATCAGGATGCTAGTCTGACAGCTTATGAAGTGGTGAACCACTATGACTATCATGACTTGGTTCGTATTTTCTTCAAGTATGGTGAGGACAAATTCTCTAAACAAATCGCGCGTAAGATTGAACAAGCACGTGAAGTCAAGCCAATCGAGACAACGACTGAGTTGGCAGAGATCATCAAGTCGGCTAAGCCTGCTAAGGAGCTCAAGAAGAAGGGCCATCCTGCCAAGCAGATTTTCCAAGCTATTCGGATTGAAGTCAATGATGAACTGGGAGCTGCAGATGAATCTATCCAGCAGGCTATGGATATGTTGGCTCTAGATGGTAGAATCTCAGTGATTACCTTCCATTCACTAGAAGACCGCTTGACCAAGCAATTGTTCAAGGAAGCTTCAACGGTTGAAGTTCCAAAAGGTTTGCCTTTCATCCCAGATGATCTCAAGCCTAAGATGGAATTGGTGTCCCGTAAGCCAATCTTGCCAAGTGCAGAAGAGTTAGAAGCCAATAACCGCTCGCACTCAGCTAAGTTGCGCGTGGCCAGAAAAATTCACAAGTAAGAGGAAAAAATGGTAGATAAGAAAGAAACAACCAGTCAATTCTTGCAGAATCGTATCAAAAAATTCTCACGTGTGGAGAAGGCTTTTTATCTTTCCATCGCATTTACAGCTCTCGTTTTAGCAGTGAGTATCATCTTTATGCAGACACGACTTTTGCAAGTGCAAAGTGATTTGACGAAAATCAATGCGCAGATAGAGGAGAAGAAAACAGAGCTGGACGATGCCAAGCAGGAAGTGAATGAATTGATTCGTTCAGAGCGTTTGAAAGAGATTGCAGATAAAAAAGATTTGAAATTGAATAATGAAAATATCCGAACAGCGGAGTAAGATATGAAATGGACAGAAAAAATAACCCGATTTGCGATCAAAAATCGTAAATCTCCAGCAAAAAACCGTAGGATAGTTGGTAAGTACCTCAGCTTTGTAGCGGTTGCCCTTTTTGGTCTCTTTTTGGCCAATTTTGCTTATATTATCGCGAAAGGTAATATATTTGGTACTGACTTAGTAAAAGAAGCTAAAAAGGTTCACCAAACAACCCGAACAGTTCCTGCCAAGCGTGGAACTATCTATGACCGAAATGGAGTGCCTATCGCAGAAGATGCGACCTCTTATAACGTCTATGCTGTTATTGACAAAAAATACAAGTCAGCAACGGGTAAAATTCTTTATGTAGAGGATTCGCAGTTTAATAAGGTAGCTGAAGTCTTCCATAAGTATTTGGATATGGATGAGGCTTATGTGAAAGAGCAACTGGCTCAACCAAATCTGACCCAAGTTTCCTTTGGTGCAAAAGGAAATGGGATTACATATGCCAATATGATGGCTATTAAAAAAGATTTGAAAGATGCTAGTGTGGAAGGGATTGACTTTACAACTAGCCCTAACAGAAGCTATCCAAATGGCCAATTTGCTTCTAGTTTTATTGGCTTAGCCCAACTTCATGAAAATGAGGATGGTAGTAAGAGTTTGTTAGGGACTTCTGGTTTGGAGAGTTCTTTAAA
Organism: uncultured Streptococcus sp.; assembly: GCF_915066115.1. Lineage (GTDB taxonomy): Bacteria > Bacillota > Bacilli > Lactobacillales > Streptococcaceae > Streptococcus. The sequence goes on from NZ_CAJZDT010000016.1 coordinate 10,493, forward strand.
TACCATTCTTGCTGGGACAGACGGTATTATTACCTATGAAAAAGACCGTGTAGGAAATATCGTACCAGGTACAGAACTGGTATCGCAACAAACTGTGGATGGCAAGGATGTTTATACAACATTGTCTAGTCCGCTACAATCTTTCATGGAAACTCAGATGGATGCCTTTCTAGAAAAAGTAAAAGGTAAGTATATGACCGCGACCTTGGTCAGTGCAAAGACCGGTGAAATCCTCGCTACCACCCAACGACCTACCTTTAATGCAGATACTAAAGAAGGAATCACTGAGGACTTTGTTTGGCGTGACATTCTTTATCAAAGTAACTATGAACCAGGATCAGGCATGAAGGTTATGACGTTAGCTTCTTCTATTGATAATAATACCTTCCCAAGTGGAGAATACTTCAATAGCAGTGAATTTAAAATGGCGGATGCGACGACTCGAGATTGGGATGTTAATGAAGGTTTGACTACTGGTAGTATGATGACTTTCTTACAAGGTTTCGCTCACTCCAGTAATGTTGGAATGAGTCTACTTGAACAAAAAATGGGAGATGCTACTTGGTTGGATTATCTAAAACGCTTTAAATTTGGGGTTCCAACTCGCTTTGGCTTGACAGATGAATACGCTGGTCAACTTCCAGCTGATAATATTGTTAGTATTGCTCAAAGCTCATTTGGGCAAGGAATTTCAGTGACACAAACACAAATGCTTCGTGCCTTTACAGCTATTGCTAATGATGGAGTTATGCTGGAGCCAAAATTTATAAGTGCTATTTATGATACTAACAATCAGTCTGTACGTAAGTCACAAAAAGAAATAGTAGGAAATCCTGTTTCCAAAGAGGCAGCAAGCACAACTCGAAATCACATGATATTAGTTGGGACGGACCCTATATATGGAACTATGTATAATCATTACACAGGAAAGCCAATTATAACAGTTCCTGGACAAAATGTAGCAGTTAAATCCGGTACGGCTCAAATCGCTGATGAGAAAAATGGAGGATACTTGGTTGGTTCTACCAATTATATTTTCTCAGTTGTGACTATGAATCCTGCTGAAAATCCTGATTTTATCTTGTATGTAACGGTTCAACAGCCTGAGCATTATTCAGCTGTCCAGTTGGGAGAGTTTTCCAATCCAATCTTGGAGCGGGCTTCAGCGATGAAAGAATCTCTGAACCTTCAATCTCCAGCTAAGAATTTAGATCAAGTGACGACAGAATCTTCGTATGCAATGCCTAGCATCAAGGATATTTCACCTGGTGATTTGGCGGAAGCCTTACGTCGAAATATTGTGCAACCAATCGTTGTTGGTACTGGAACAAAGATTAAAGAGACTTCTGTAGAAGAAGGGACCAATCTTGCACCAAACCAACAAGTTCTCCTTTTATCGGATAAGGTAGAAGAAATTCCAGACATGTATGGCTGGAAAAAAGAGACTGCCGAGACCTTTGCTAAATGGTTGGATATTGAGCTGGAATTTGAAGGTTCAGGTTCTGTTGTTCAGAAGCAAGACGTTCGGACCAATACAGCTATCAAAAACATTAAAAAAATTAAATTAACTTTAGGAGACTAATATGTTTATTTCCATCAGTGCTGGAATTGTGACATTTTTACTAACTTTAGTAGGAATTCCGGCCTTTATCCAATTTTATAGAAAGGCGCAAATTACAGGCCAGCAGATGCATGAGGATGTCAAACAGCATCAGGCAAAAGCTGGGACTCCTACAATGGGAGGTTTGGTTTTCTTAATTGCTTCTGTTTTAGTTGCTTTCTTTTTCGCCCTATTTAGTAATCAACTCAGCAATAATGTTGGTATGATTTTATTTATCTTGGTTCTTTATGGTTTAATCGGATTTTTGGACGACTTCCTCAAGGTCTTCCGCAAAATCAATGAGGGGCTAAATCCCAAGCAGAAATTGGCTCTTCAGCTTCTAGGTGGTGTCATTTTTTACCTTTTCTATGAGCGCGGTGGCGATATGCTTTCTGTCTTTGGCTACCAAGTGCATCTAGGGATTTTCTATATTATTTTCGCTCTTTTCTGGCTAGTCGGTTTTTCAAACGCAGTAAACTTGACAGACGGTATTGACGGTTTAGCTAGTATTTCCGTTGTGATTAGTTTGTCTGCCTATGGAGTTATTGCCTATGTGCAAGGTCAGATGGATATCCTTCTAGTGATTCTTGCCATGATTGGTGGTTTGCTTGGTTTCTTTGTCTTTAACCATAAGCCTGCTAAGGTCTTTATGGGGGATGTGGGAAGTTTGGCCCTCGGTGGAATGCTGGCAGCTATTTCAATGGCTCTCCACCAAGAATGGACTCTCTTGATTATCGGAATTATTTATGTCTTTGAAACAACTTCGGTCATGATGCAAGTCGGCTATTTCAAAATGACTGGTGGAAAACGTATTTTCCGTATGACGCCTGTGCATCACCATTTTGAGCTTGGAGGCTTGTCTGGTAAAGGAAATCCTTGGAGCGAGTGGAAGGTCGACTTCTTCTTTTGGGGAGTGGGACTTCTAGCAAGTCTCTTGACGTTAGCAATTTTATATCTACTGTAAAAAAATAATCCTTTATTGAAAAATAAATCAGGATGAAGCTTATCTTCATCCTGATTTTTGTGTGGTTAAACGTTAGTTTGATTCATCCTTTTTACTCTTAAGTAGAAAAGTTGCTGTTAGGACTAGACTCAATCCTGACAAGAATAGTAGTGGATTAGATGTTTCACCAGTAGCTGGAAGTTGTTCTTTAGGAGAATCACTTGCAGATTGAACAAGGTCTGGACTAGATAAAACTTGCTCAGAGCTATTGGCTAATGGTTTGATATCTGTTTCACTTGGTTTTTGCTCTGCAGTAGTTGATGCTCCATTAGCTTGATAAACGACTGCATAGGTGCTGAAATGACTAGTCGTAAATTCTGCCATTCCCTCACGAATAGTAAAATCAAGTGCCTGTAACTCTTTTGATGGAGTTAGGTAGTATACATTTTCGACAGCTGAGGAAATAGGCAAGCGAACCAAGATAGCTCCTTTTGGTTGTAGACTCTGGTCTGTTGGATTTTTAAGGTGAAGATCGTAAGCATCATAGGTTTTACCAAATAGTTCTTGAGCTAAGACACGTCTGCTAGAAATATGAGAAATTCCCTCTAAGTCAGTCGCTCCTCCAATAATTTCAACTCCAGTCCTTTCATCTTTTAAGACACGAAGTTTATATTCAGAAACAGAAACCGTAGGCGCTTGCTCTTGTCCTGCTGTGCCGATAGGCTTAGTATACTCAGGGACGTTTACTACAGGCGCTTGCTCTAGTCCTGCTGTACCGATAGGTTGAGTGTATTCAGGAATAGAAACAGTAGGTGGTTGTTCTATTCCTGCTGTGCCGATAGGTTGAGTGTACTCAGGAATAGAAACCGTAGGCGCTTGTTCTAGTCCCGCTGTGCCGATAGGTTGAGTGTATTCAGGGATAGAAACCGTAGGCGGTTGTTCTATTCCTGCTGTCCCGACAGGTTGAGTGTATTCAGGGATAGAAACAGTAGGTGGTTGTTCTATTCCTGCTGTGCCGATAGGTTGAGTGTATTCAGGGATAGAAACAGTAGGCGGTTGTTCTATTCCTGCTGTGCCGATAGGCTTAGTGTATTCAGGAATTTCTACAATAGGAGCAGGATCATCTCCCTTACTTGTAGTTGGCTGCTGATTTTCAACCTTCTTCTCATCCTTTTTGGTAAAGACAGCTACTACAGGACTGCTTGTTGTATTTCCCTGGATAGAATAAGCTTCTATCGCATTTCCAATTTTTCGATTGGTTTCGTCAGGGATAGGGATTTGTACCTGATTATCTTGGATTGATAAGACAGTCTGATCTCCAGTCGTAACCAGATGATTATCGTCTATCCTGCGTAAAACGAGTGGATCTTTGATGCCTGGGAAGGTCACAGCGATGGCTTCCCAATCTCCAGCTGGAAGAGTTAAAGAGATGTTTTTATCCCCTTCCTTAAGTGGTGCGATACTTGGACTATCCAAGCTTACAGCTGGAGCTTTAATCACATCAAATGAATCTAGAGAAATTTTCTTTCGACCTGCTGGTGAATTTGGATCAACTTTCAATGTCAAAATATGATTACCATCGGTCAGATTAGTAAATTCTCCAATTAAGGTTGCCTTTTGGGTAGCTCCAGCTGTGTAGAAGTCTAGACTTGGCATTTCTTTGCCATCTAGTGTCACGAGAGCTTTTCCGAGAGCGGATGTTTTAAGTCCGTAAATTCGAATACCTGTTCCAGTAAATGGAATGGTTGCTTGAGCTTCTGAAGCAGTACTTGGGTCACTGTTATTGATGTCCGCATATTTTTCTGTGCTCTTATATAATTCAGTGTCGCTCCAATCTTTGAATGGAGATCCGTATTGAATGCGAGAGTCACGGTCATCCATTTTTTCAATAGTTGTTCCCTGTCCAGGTAAAACTTTAAAGTAGTCTAAGGAAATTTTGGAACGTTCACTGCCACGGTGTTTATGCTCTTGTTTTACAGTGATGGTCATCACATGAGCACCATCTGACAATCCTGTGAAGCGACCGATAAGGCTACCTTTTTCAGTTGCACCTGCAGTATAGAAGTCCAGTTCACCGACTGATTTACCATCGATTTTGACTTCAGCGATTCCCAATTGAGATGATTTGAGACCATAGATTTCAATGCCAACACCATTGAAAGGAATGGTTGCTGTCGCATCTTTATCTGTATAGTTACCTAGTGAAAGGTCGGCAAACTTCTCTGTTCCTCCAAATAATTCTGAGTCTGCCCAGTTTCCAAATGCAGAACCGTATTGGATTCGGCTATCACGGTCATCCATCAATTGGTTATAGGTTTCGACATTGGCCTTTTCGGACACCTGTGTAGAAACATTACCTAGCATAGCCTTAACAGTATAAGTGTAGACGAGTTGAGGATCGAGTGAGCGGTCGATAAAATGGGTTTGATTGGTTACAAATTCTCTGCTTGCAGAGGTTTGGCCAGATTCGTCTTTCACTTGTCTTTGGATAACATAGTGGGTAGCGCCTTCTACTTGGTTGAAGGTAAGTTCGGCAGTGACGCCATTTTGTCTAACTGCTGTCAGACTGGTTACACGACCAGGGAAATGTTCAAAGGTAATGACATCACCTTTTTGTGTTGCCAGTTGAATGCGGCCATCTTTAAGAACAGTTGCTTTGACAGATTTGCCATTAACCTTAACCTGACTGGCTTCGATATTTGGATAATCTACAACTAGGTCTCCACCGACATTTGAAAGGAAGGATAAGCTTTGCAGGTTTTTATCTTTCCACTTCATGCTAACTTCAAAGTTACCACGGGCAACCAGACCAGAAACCTGACCGTCTTTCCAAGCATCTGGAAGGGCTGGCAATGGTGCAATGTAGCCAGTGTGTGATTGAAGAAGCATTTCTGCAATTCCACTGGTTGCTCCAAAGTTTCCATCGATTTGGAAAGGTGCGTGCGTATCCCAAAGGTTTTCTAGGGTTGAATACTTGAGCTGTTCAGCGAGCAAGCGATGGGCGCGGTTACCGTCCAGCAGACGAGCCCAGAGATTGATTTTATTAGCCTTAGACCAACCAGTACCACCATCTCCACGGTGGTTCAAGGTAGCACGCGCAGCCTCTAGGTATTCAGCCTGGTCCTTGCTAAAGAGCGTACCTGGGAAGAGACCAACTAGATGGGAAACGTGACGGTGGTGATTTTCAATCCCTTCATTTGTGAATTGCGTACTGTCCTCCTCGTACCATTCCTTGATGCGTCCCTCTTTGTTGATGTGAAGTGGTTTTAGTTTGTCAAATTTAGCCTTGACCTCTGTGACTAAGTCTTTGTCGACATTCAGATGGTTGGCGACTTCCATGTAGTCGTGGAATAGCTGCCAGACTAGCGATTGGTCAAAGGTATTTCCTATGGTGATGGTCCCGTGTTCTGGTGAGTAGGATGGAGAAGACACCCAACGGTCACTGGCCTTGTCATAGTGCAAGAAGGAGTTCCAGAATTTAGCTGTTTCCTTAAGCATTGGATAAATCTTTTCTTTGAGATAGGTTTCATCCTTGGTGAATTTATAATAGTCATAGACGTTCTGCATCATCCAAGCATTAGCTGCTGGCGACCAACCCCAATAGTAATTCCAACCAGGAGTAGTCCAGCCAAAGGGTGTAGCTTGAGTGTGGACCAGCCAGCCATTTTCTTGTCTATCTTTGGATTCGATGCCAGCGTATTCCTTAGCAGCGATACGGCCATAGTAACGCATATCGTCAATGTAATTGATCATTGGCTTGGCTGTTTCAGCTAGATTGCTCATGTAGGCTGGCCAATAGTTCATTTGCAAATTGACATTGAGGTGGTAATCAGCGTTCCAAGGTGGATTGTCTACGGCATTCCAGACTCCTTGTAGGTTGGCAGGAAGGGCATCTGTCCGATCACGAGAAGAACTGATGAGTAAATATCGGCCATATTGGAAGAAGAGTTCTTCCAGTTTTTGCCCTTTTGTTGGGTTATAGGTTTGAAGGGCCTCTTTTGTCGTTTGAGCAGCATTGCTTCCACCTAGGTTTAGTTTGACGCGGTTAAAGAGGCTTTGATAGTCTTTGATATGGTTCTTTTTAAGTGTCTCGTAATCTTTGCCCCTAGCTGCTTCTACAATGCCTTTAACTGTTTTTTCGAGGTCAATGTCTTTGCGATAGTTTGTTTTTGGATTCTGAGCAAAGTTAGTCTTGGCACTGAGTAAAAGCGTAGCGTAGCTAGCTCCTGTGATTGTTAAACTATCCTCATGGACAGTAACTTTTCCGTCCGTTTTAATTCCTAGATAGGATGCGAACTGGAGGCTATTATCTTTGACTGTACCTTTTAGTAGGATACCATTTGGGTCTGTCGTAACATGGCCACTCTTGTAGTTAGAATATTCCGCTGAGTAGTCTCCGTTAGCAAGTAAATCTTCTGTTAAGCTATTCCAAACTGTAAAATCAAGTTTTTTGTCCCCTTTTTGGGTCAAGTGGGTCACGGTGACATCATCAGGGTAACTTGAGAAGGTTTCTCTTTTAAAGGTCGTTCCATCTTGGGTGTAAGAAGTTGTAGTAGTAGCTTCTGTGATATCCAAACCACGGTGATAGTCTGTAACTGTATCCAGCCCCTTTTTCTGGTTATTGAAGACCATGAAGATATCACCAAAGGCTAGATAACGTCCATACTGGGCGTTGTTTGGTCCAACTAGATTTTGTTCAGCTAATCGTTTGGCTTTTTGGCGATCTCCGTCTTCAAGAGCCTTACGAATTTCTGCTAAAATTTTATACCGTTCCTGATAGTTTCCTCCATTATAGTCGGTACTGTCGGGACGCGGTCCACCTGACCAAAGAGTTTTTTCGTTGTATTGGATTCTCTCCTCGCCGATGAGACCAAAAACCTTAGCACCCATTTCACCATTCCCAACTGGGAGTGCTTGTTTTTCCCAGCCATCATAGGAAGGAGCTGTTGGTCGATCATAGTTTAGCTGATAGTTGCTTTGTTCTGTCACAGGTAGTTCTTGTTTTTCGGTTTCCTTATTTTCATTAGGTTTTACAATAGCCTCAGTACTGGCTTGATTAGTTGTAGCAGAGGTAACATCAGCATTAGCGGGTTTGCTTTCAGAAGAACTATTATTAGCTAGAACTGGTTTTGTATGATCAATTGGCACGTTTGGCTGTGTATGCTCAGTTGATTCACTTGCTTTCGTTATAGTGTCTGTCTTAACTGTAGTTTTCTCTAATGCAGGCTCGTTTTGCTTTACTTCAATAGTATCAGCAGAGACGGTATGACTAGCTAGAAAAACCGCTCCAAGCAAAACAGAGGCTGTGCCGACTGTTAGCTTTCGAATACTGTAGCGACAGGATTTCTCCCTCCAAATTTTTTCCATAGAAACCTCCTTTATTAATTAAAAGCGCTTTCATTTTTATGAGATGAACTTTTATTTCTATATTGTATTGTTAATCTAATTTTACCAGCTAATGAAGTATTGTCAAGGGGATTTGAGAAGGATATATATTTGATATTGTTTTGTATTAAAAAAGTGGAGGGAACGAATGGTAAGAGAGTGTATTTTTTATATTCTTTCTAGTTTTGACTAGAACAATAAGCCAACTTTATTACAGCCTACCCATCCCTGAAAGCGTAAAACAAACTAGTCAGGGTGGCTAGTTTGTGGTATAATGAAAGAGACTCAAAAAGAAACAGGAGAAATATGATGGATTTACTATTAGCAATTGTATTGATTGTGCTAGCTTTTCTAGGAGGAGCTCTTGGAGGAATGTACTTGGTTCGTAAGCAAATTGAAAAAGAATTCGCTGACAACCCACGTTTGAATGCTGAAGCAGTTCGTACTCTTTTGAGTGCAAATGGTCAAAAACCAAGCGAAGCCAAGGTACAACAAGTTTACCACCAAATCATCCGCCAACAAAAAGCAGCCCTTGCTAACAATAAAAAGAAAAAATAAATAAGGAAAAGTCTGGGATGAAAGTTCCAGACTTCTCACTATGTTGGCTAAGGGTTTAAGGATGAGACTTTTTCCTTGCATTCTATTGATATTTGATTATGATTAAGAGAGATAGTTGTTGATTAGGATGTCATTCAGTTCATAAGGATAAATAATCATAATGAACTATCAATCAGAAAAAAGACTAGAAAGAAGACTGTATGGATAATCGACCAATTGGTTTTTTGGATTCGGGTGTCGGGGGCTTGACCGTTGTGCGCGAGCTCATGCGCCAGCTTCCCCATGAAGAAATCGTCTATATTGGAGATTCGGCACGGGCGCCCTATGGTCCCCGTCCTGCTGAGCAAATTCGTGAATATACTTGGCAGTTGGTCAACTTTCTCTTGACCAAGGATGTCAAAATGATTGTCATTGCTTGTAATACTGCGACTGCAGTCGTCTGGGAAGAAATTAAGGCTCAACTAGACATTCCTGTTCTAGGTGTGATTTTGCCAGGAGCTTCAGCAGCCATCAAGTCCAGCCAAGGTGGGAAAATCGGAGTGATTGGAACACCCATGACGGTACAATCAGACATCTACCGTCAGAAAATCCATGATTTGGATCCGGACTTACAGGTGGAGAGTTTGGCCTGTCCCAAGTTTGCTCCCTTGGTGGAGTCTGGTGCCCTGTCAACCAGTGTCACCAAGAAAGTAGTTTATGAAACCCTGCGTCCCTTGGTTGGAAAGGTGGATAGCCTGATTTTGGGTTGTACCCATTATCCACTTCTCAGACCCATTATTCAAAATGTCATGGGACCAAAGGTTCAGCTCATCGATAGTGGGGCAGAGTGCGTACGGGATATCTCAGTCTTACTCAATTATTTTGAAATCAATCGTGGTCGCGATGCTGGACCACTTCATCACCGTTTTTACACAACAGCCAGCAGCCAAAGTTTTGCACAAATTGGTGAAGAATGGCTGGAGAAAGAAATTCATGTGGAGCATGTAGAATTATGACAAATAAAATTTATGAATACAAGGATGACCAGGACTGGTATGTCGGGTCCTATAGTATTTTTGGTGGCGTCCGGACGTTGACTGATGAAGACTTGGATTTCCCTCTGGTTGGATTGGCCAAAATCTTTCGAGACGAGGAACGAGGTTTTCCTATTTCGGTTGCTGTTTTACGCTATGGTTCTCGCTACCGTTTATTGTCCTTTGTGGTGGATATCCTCAACCAAGAAGCAGGACGTAGCTTGGAAGTTATCCAACGTCAGGGGACTTTGCTATTGGTTGAAAATGGGCAACTCTTGTATGTGGAATTGCCCAAAGAAGGGGTCGATGTTCATGATTTCTTTGAGACAAACAAGGTCAGAGAAACCTTATTGATTGCGACTCGTAACGAGGGCAAGACCAAGGAATTCCGAGCTATCTTTGACAAGCTAGGCTACGATGTGGAAAATCTCAATGACTATCCTGACTTGCCTGAAGTAGCAGAAACAGGCATGACCTTCGAAGAAAATGCCCGTCTCAAGGCAGAAACTATTTCTCAATTAACAGGCAAGATGGTTCTGGCAGATGATTCAGGTCTCAAGGTCGATGTCCTTGGTGGCTTGCCAGGTGTCTGGTCAGCTCGTTTCGCAGGTGTGGGAGCAACTGACCGGGAAAACAATGCCAAACTCTTGCACGAATTGGCCATGGTCTTTGAACTCAAGGATCGTTCGGCTCAGTTCCATACAACCCTAGTCGTAGCCAGTCCAAACAAGGAAAGCTTGGTTGTTGAAGCAGACTGGCCAGGCTACATTAACTTTGAACCTAAGGGTGAAAATGGCTTCGGCTATGACCCACTCTTCCTCGTGGGAGAGACAGGCAAGTCCTCAGCTGAATTAACCCTTGAAGAAAAAAATAGTCAATCTCACCGTGCCTTAGCCGTTAAGAAACTTTTGGAGGTATTTCCATCATGGCAAAGCAAACCATCATTGTAATGAGCGATTCCCATGGAGATAGCTTGATTGTGGAAGAAATCCGTGATCGCTATGTGGGCAAAGTTGACGCCGTTTTTCATAACGGCGATTCTGAATTGCGCCCAGACTCACCGCTCTGGGAGGGAATCCGTGTTGTTAAAGGGAACATGGACTTCTACGCCGGCTACCCAGAACGTTTGGTGACTGAGCTTGGTTCGACCAAGATTATCCAAACCCATGGTCACCTCTTTGACATCAATTTCAACTTTCAAAAGTTGGACTACTGGGCTCAGGAAGAAGAGGCCGATATCTGCCTCTATGGTCACTTACATGTGCCAAGCGCTTGGATGGAAGGCAAGACTCTTTTTCTAAATCCAGGTTCCATCAGTCAACCACGTGGGACTATCAGAGAATGTCTCTATGCACGTGTGGAGATTGATGATAGTTATTTCAAAGTGGACTTTTTGACACGAGACCACGTGGTGTATCCAGGCTTGTCCAAGGAGTTTATCCGATGATTGCCAAGGAGTTTGAGACTTTCTTGCTGGGTCAAGAGGAAACTTTTTTGACCCCTGCTGAAAATCTAGCTGTGTTGATTGATACCCACAATGCGGATCATGCAACCCTCTTGCTCAGTCAGATGACCTATACCCGTGTTCCCGTTGTGACAGATGAAAAGCAGTTTGTTGGGACGATTGGGCTCAGAGATATTATGGCTTATCAGATGGAGCATGACTTGAGCCAAGAAATCATGGCGGATACGGATATTGTTCATATGACCAAAACGGACGTAGCGGTTGTTTCGCCTGATTTTACCATTACCGAGGTCTTGCACAAGCTGGTAGATGAGTCCTTCTTGCCGGTTGTGGACGCGTCAGGGATTTTCCAAGGGATTATCACGCGCAAGTCTATCCTCAAGGCTGTCAATGCCCTCTTTCATGACTTTAGTAAGGAATATGAGATTCGATGCAAATGAGAGACAGGATTTCAGATTTCTTAGAGGGAAAGCAGGGTTTATCTGCCAATTCTAAGCAGTCCTATAAGTATGATTTGGAGCAATTTTTAGATATTGTAGGTGGGCGGATTTCTGAGACCAGTCTCAAGATTTACCAAGCCCAGCTAGTCAATCTAAAAATCAGCGCTCAAAAGCGGAAGATTTCGGCCTGTAACCAATTTCTCTACTTTCTCTATCAAAAAGGGGAAGTGGAAAGCTTTTAACGTTTGGAAT